>NZ_JBHYUU010000015.1:0-78025 GCF_042749955.1 Kitasatospora sp. NPDC059462
GCCCCCGGGGCCGGGGCGGCGGGGGGGGGCGGGCCCGGGGGGGGCCCGCCCGGCACCCTCCCGCGCGCGGGCGCCGCTCCCCGCCACGGCGGTCGTGGGCCGTGAACGGCCTCGGTCAGCGGAGGAGCCCGGGACGGAGCGACTCGATCCAGGACGCGAAGTCCGCGGACTCGACCTCGAAGTCCCCGGGCTCCAGATCGCCCAGGTCCGATGCGTACACGGCGGAGCCCGGGTCGTCGGTGCGCAGGAGGAACCCCCGGCCGCCGCTGTCGTCGCCGACGAGGACGAAGCCCGGGGCGTACCGCGCGACCTCGTAGGTGGCGTTGCGTTCGCCGATGCACCCGGCCGGGTACACCGTCACACCGGCCTCGGTCATCAGGCCGTCCGTCACCCTCCACAGGGCCACCAGCGGGGCCGGCAGCCCCGGCCCGCGTCCGGCCCCGGCCGGTGCGGGCGCCGCCGCCCCGGGAATCGGCTCCGTCATGTCGAGGCCACTCCGGCCGACACCAGCAGCGACAGCAGGGCCGCCCACCGCAACGGCGCGACCAGCCGGCGGGAGAGAGGGTTGACGCGCGTAGTCACAGCCACGCATCGTTCCAGCGGCGCCGACGGCGGGTCAATGATCCTCAGGTGAACATGACGACCTTCGCTTCACGCTTCCCGCGCAGGCCGTTCACCCGCGCCCCCGAGGGGCGCCGACCGCCGGCTCAGGCCACCCAGCCGGCCGTGAGGCCCTGCACGGCGGAGCCGTCGAGGTCGGCGAGCTTGGCACCGACGAAGGCGCGGGCGCGCTCGGAGGTCTGCAGGCGGAACGGCGGCCGTTCGGCGGTGAGGGCGTCGAGCACGGCCCCGGCGGCCTGCTCCGGGGTCTGCGCCTGGTCGAAGGCGGCCCGGGTGCGCGCCGCATAGGCGTCCAGGGCGGGCGCGTAGGGGCCGGCGGCTTCCAGCAGGGCGGGCAGGTCGATGCCCTGGCTGGCGACGAACTCGCTGGCCACCGCGCCGGGCTCGACGACGGTGACGGCGACCCCGACGGTCGCGGCGACCGGGGCGAGCGACTCCATGAAGCCCTCCACGGCGAACTTCGCCGCGCAGTAGGCCTCGTTGAAGGGCTGGCCGACCACCCCGCCGACGCTGGTCACGGTCACCACCCGCCCGCCGCTCGCCCGGAGGTGCGGCAGGGCGGCACGGGTCACCTCGACCACGCCGAAGTAGTTGACCTCCATGGCCTCGCGGACCGGGCCGAGGCCGTCCTGCTCGACGGTGCCGACCCGCCCGGCACCGGCGTTGTTGACCACGGCGTCCAGCCGGCCGTGCCGGTCGAGCACTCCCGCCAGGCACGCGGCGACGGACCCGGCGTCGGTGACGTCGAGCCGGGCGACCTCCACCCGGCCGGCGACCCCGGCCGCCCCGGCGGCCTCCAGCAGCGCACCGCGGCGCCCGGGGTCGCGCATGGTGGCGACGACGCGGAAACCGGCACGGGCGGCGGCCACCGCGGCGGCGAGACCGATGCCGCTGGAGGTGCCGGTGATGAGGACGATGCGGTCGATGCGGTCGCCGGTCACGGCGGCTCCTTCTCCCAGGACTTATGTGCGTGCACACACACCATAGCAGGATGCGTGCACGCACACGCAAAAAGGTAGGCTGACCGGCATGGCGCAGCGCACCGACCTCACCCTGGGAGACCTCACCGCCCGCGACCACGCCTTCTACGGCCTGGTCTGGGCCGGCACCACCCTGAGCACCCGGGTCGACCAGGCCCTCACCCGGGCCCACGACCTGCCGCTCTCCTGGTTCGAGGTGATGCTCTGGCTGCACGCCCAGGACGGGCCGGTGGCCGCCTCCGACCTGGGCGCCAAGACGCTGCTCAGCCGCAGTCAGGTCTCCCGGGTCGCCGACGCGCTGCAGGCGCGCGGCCTGGTCGAGCGCGCCCCCTCCCCCACCGACGCCCGCTCGGTGCGGATCGCGCTGACGCCGGAGGGCCGGCAGCTGTTCGCCGCCGCCGACGCGACCCGTCGCGCGGCGCTCGCCGAGGTCTTCGACGACCGCCTCGACGACGCCGACATCGCCGCGCTGGAGCGCGTCTGGGCCAAGCTCAAGCGGCCGGCCGGGGCCTGGGCGCCCCCCCGGGCGGGCCTCTAGCGGAAACCCGCCGACCGGTCAACCACCGGCCACTGCGTGGGCGTGCCGCGCCCCGACGCGTGATCATGGAGCCATGCGGTTCGGGCACGACGACGGAGGAGAGGGCGGCACCACGGCGGGCGCGGACAGGGCGGCGCTCGCGGCGGCGGCCGCCGCGCTCGCCGCCACGGGCGCCGGAACCACCGACAGCGACGACCCGGATCCGATCGGTGAGCTGATCGACGTCCTGCCGGCCGGAGTGGCCCTGCTCGACGCGGACCTGCGCTGGCGCTACCTCAACCCCGCGTTCACCACGGTCACCGGCCTGCGCCGGGCCGACCTGCTGGGCCGGCCCGCCGGGGCGACGGCGTTCGCGGGCGCCGTCGCCCCGCTGCGCCGCGTCCTGGCCGACGGGCGCGACCGCGAGTGCGCCACCGGCGCGCCGGACGGTCCGGGCCCGCCCGTACCGGCCGGCCTGCGGGTGCGGTACCGGCCGCTGGGTTCCGGCGGCCGCGTCACCGGCGTCCTGGTCCTGGTGCTGGACGACCCCGAGCCGGTCCAGGACCTGCGGCACGAACTGGCCCGGGCCCGGACGCGCCTGGCCCTCCTGGAGGCCGCCGCCGAGCGGATCGGCACCACGCTGGACGTCGGCACCACCTGCGCCGAGCTGGCCGCGTTCGCCGTTCCCCGGCTGGCCGAGCTCGCCACCGTCGACGTGCTGCCGCCGGACGCCGACGCCCGCACCGGTCGCACCCCGGGGCGCCGCTTCCACCGGGCCGCGCTCGACCTCGCGGACGGGCTGCGCCCGGCCGCCGACCGCCTGCCCCGCCCCGGGGAGTCGGTGCGCCACCGGGAGGGATCGGTGGCCGCCCGCGCGCTGGCCTCCGGGGTCGCCGTACTGCTCGCGCCGCGCACCGCCGGGGAGCTGGCAGAGGCCGCGCCCGACCAGGCCTCGGCCGCCGCGTACCGCGCCGCCGGGGTGAGCTCGCTGCTGGTGGTGCCGCTGACCGCGCGGGGCCGGGTGGTCGGACTGCTGACGCTGGCCCGCACCGCCGCCTCCCCCGGTTTCGGGCCCGACGACGCGGTGCTGGTCGGCGACCTCGCCGCACGCGCCGCCACCGGCATCGACAACGCGCGCCGCTACAGCCGTTCCCAGGGCATCGCGCTCGACCTCCAGCGCGCCCTGCTCAGCGAGCCCGGCCATCCGCACCAGAACCTCGAACTCGCCTCCCGCTACCTGCCGTCCGGCGCCAGCTCGGTGGTCGGCGGCGACTGGTACGAGACCGTCCGGCTGCCGTTCGGGCGGACGCTGCTGGTCATGGGCGACGTCATGGGCCACGGCGTCGAGGCGGCGGTCGACATGAGCAGCTACCGCGCCACCCTGCGCGACGTCGCCGGGACGGACCTTCCGCCGCACCGGATCCTGCGTCAGCTGGACACCGTGATCGCCGCCAACGAGTCCGCCCGGCCGGCCACCTGTCTGCTCGCCCTCGCCGACCCGGGCCGGGGCCGCTGGACGTTCTCCAGCGCGGGCCACCTCCCGCCGGCCCTGATCGCGCCCGGGCGGCCCACCGAACTGCTGCGGATCCCCACCGGGCCCCCGCTCGGCACCGGGCTCGGCGGCTACCAGCAGACCGGGCGCGACCTGCTGCCGGGCGAGACCCTGCTGCTCTACACGGACGGCCTGGTGGAACGGCGCGGGGAGGACATCGACGTGTCGCTGGCCCGCCTCGCCGCCCTGCGCCTGCCCGCCGCCGGGTCGCTGGACGACCTGCTGGACGCCGCGCTGCGCGGCGTCGGCCCGGACACCTCCGGCCCGGCGGAGGACGACATCGCCGTCCTGGCGGCCCGGCCCCGGCAGCGGCCGTAGGACCCGCCCTCACACCCCCGCCTGCCGGGCGACGCGCCCCGGCCTCCGGCGAGGAGGTGCCCCCGCCTCCGCCCTGCGGTGCACGCGCCCGGACGCCGCCCGCCCTCCCTCCGAGCGGGACGACGGGGGTGTGAGGACGAGCCCTGGAGGGGCGGTCCGCTCCGTCGAGCCCCCGGGCGCGTGCCACTGAGGGCCCCGGCGGCCCGGCGGGCCCCGGCCGCTGCCGGGGCCCGCGCGGTCGGGTCAGGCCATACAGGCGGCCCACTGGGTGCGGGCGAAGGCCTCGCCGCCGGCCCAGTAGTTGACGTTCCACGCCGCCGTGCAGCGCTCCATCTTCGACAGCGGCCGGGGATAGGCACTCGCCTGGGTCCCGGTGGCCAGGACGAGCACGGGGGCCAGCACGGCCGCGGCGGCCGCGGCGGCGGCCAGTCGGCGAATCCTCATGGGTGTGACTCACTCCTTCGAGACGGGCGGGCGCTGCGGCGCCGGCTCCGCGCGGACGACGCGCGGTGGAGGCCCGGGCGCCCGATCGGGGGTCGGCTCCGTGCGCCGAATCCTGGCAGCCTCCGCCGTCACGGGGACATCCCACGATCCTGGGATGTCCCCGGCCCCGGCCCGGCCCTGCCTCGCCGCAGTGCCTCGCCGCAGTGCCTTGCCGCAGTGCCTCGCTGCGGCGTCGTCGCGTCGTCGCGGCGGCTCAGAGTCCCGCGAGGGCCTGCTCCAGATCGGCCCGGATGTCCTCCGGGTGCTCGATGCCGACGGCGATCCGGACGGTGCCCGGGCCGATGCCGGCGGCGGCCAGTTCGTCGTCCGACAGCTGGCGGTGCGAGGTGCTGGCCGGGTGCAGGACCAGGGTGTGCACGCCGCCCAGCGAGGGGGCGAGCGAGGCGAGCCGGACGGCGCCGACGAAGGTGCGGGCGGCCTGCCGCCCGCCCGCCAGGTCGAAGGCGAACACCCCGCCCTGGCCGTCCGGCAGCAGCCGGCGGGCCCGCTCGTGGTCCGGGTGGCCGGGCAGGCCCGGGTGGTGCACGCGGGCGACCGCCGGGTGCGCGGCGAGCCGGCCGGCCAGGTCGAGCGCGGTCTCGTTCTGCCGGCGGACCCGCAGGCCCAGGGTCTGCATGCCGCGCAGGGTCAGCCAGGCGGCGAACGGGTCGAGCGCGGCGCCCTGTTCCACCGCGTGGTGCCAGACGCGGTGGTGCAGTTCGGCGTCGGCGAAGACGGCGAGCCCGGCGAGGACGTCGGAGTGGCCGCCGAGGTACTTGGTGGCCGAGTGGATCACGAGGTCGGCACCGTGCTCGATCGGGCGGCAGAGCAGCGGGGTGGTGAAGGTGTTGTCCACCACGCTGAGCACGCCGGCCTCGCGGGCCGCGCCGATCAGCCCGGGCAGGTCAGTGACGCGCGCGGTGGGGTTGGAGACGGTCTCCAGGTACAGCAGGCGGGTGGTCGGGCGCAGCGCGGCGCGCACCTCCTGCGGATCGTCGCCGCGTACGTGGGTGACGCTCACGCCCCAGCGCGCGGCCAGGTCGGCGAGCGCCGCGAAGGTGCCGCCGTACAGGCTCTGCTGGGCGATCACGTGGTCGCCGGAGCGGAGCAGCGCGCTCAGCACGGTGGTGATCGCGCCCATGCCGGAGGCGGCGGCCAGCGCTTCCTCGCCACCCTCCAGGTCGGCCACCGCGCGTTCCAGCGAGCGGACGGTGGGATTCCCGTAGCGGCTGTAGAAGTACGCCCCGCCGGGGCCGCCGAAGGCGTCCGCGAGGGAGTCGCTGTCGGGGAAGGCGAACACGTGGCCCTGGTGCAGCGGCACGCCCAGCGGGCGGCTGCCGGCCGCCTCCTCGACGGGCGGGTGGACGATCCGGCTCTCGGGGCGCAGCCCGTGGTGGTCGCTCATGCCCCCATGCTGGCCCGGTGCGGCGGAAGCGGAACAGGTCCAATCCCGCCCCGGTGGCCTCGAACCACCGCCCGGTGCGTCCCGGCGCACCGGGCTCCCCCGGGCCGCACCGGAGGACGTCAGCGGCCGTCGCCCCCCGCCCGCCGGGCCCGGCGCCACCCCCGGAGCGCGAACGGGACGACCGCGGCCATCGCGACGGCCTCCGGGGCCGACGGCCCGGCCGGCCCGGCCTCGCCGCGCGGCGCGCCGCCCGACGCCAGGCCCTGCTTGTCGAAGGTGTCCGGCACCGGCAGGGTGTCCCAGCGCGACAGCGGCCAGGCGATCACGAACGCCCGGCCGACCACGTTCTTCACCGGGACGAAGCCGTTGCCCGGCTCGTTGACGTGGAAGCGCGAGTCGCGGGAGTCGTTGCGGTGGTCGCCCATCACCCAGAGGTGGTCCTTGGGGACGGTCACCTCGCCGACCGGCGCGTCGTCGCACGGCGTCGAGCCCGGGAAGAGGTACGGCTCGTCCAGCGCCACCCCGTTGACCTTCACCGGGCTGCCCTGGCGGCACTCCACCGTGTCGCCGCCGACCGCGATCACCCGCTTGATCAGGTCCTTCTCGTCGTCGGACGGCAGCAGGCCCACGGTGCTGAAGACCGTACGGATGCCTTCGGCGAGGGCGTTGCCCTTCTCCCGCGGCACCGTGTCCAGCCAGCCGCCCGGGTCCTTGAAGACCACCACCTCGCCGCGTTCCGGCTCGGCGCCGAACCAGGGGGTGAACTTGTCGACCAGGACCCGGTCGTTCTTCTCCAGCGTGTGCTGCATCGAGCCGGAGGGGATGGAGAAGGCCTGGACGAAGAAGGTCTTGATGCCCAGCGAGAGCAGCAGGGCGATGCCGATCAGGATCGGCAGCTCCTGCCAGAGCGGCCGCTTCTTCCTGACGGTCCTCCTGCGCCTGCCCCTGCCCCTGCCGGCGCCGTCCTCCCGGCCGTCCTCGCCGTTCTCCTCCGGCCCGCCCGGGCCACCCGGACCGCCGGGACCCCCGGGGCCCCCGGCGGCGGTCGCGGTCGCGGCGGCCACCGGGGCGGCGACGGCCCTCGCCTCCCCCGTTTCCGGTCCCGCCGCGCCGACCGGACCACTCGCCGGACCGCCGACCGGACCGCCCACCGGGCCACTCGCCCGGCCACTCGCCGAGCGACTCGTCGGGCCGGAGCCCGTACCGGCCTCACCGCTGCCCGCCGAACCCGCGGTCTCCTCGATGCTCATCCCTGGCCCCCTCCGGACGGCCCGGCGGGCCCCGCCGCGGGACCCCCCGTTGTCAGCTAACGAACGGTGGTTCCCGCCGACCCGTCAGAACGTACACCCGTGCACCGGTGCCCACCACGGCCACCCGGTCCGGCCGCCCGGCCCGGTGCCGCCGCTACGCCGTCCCGCCCGCGAGCATGATCCGCGCGACCAGCTCACGGCGGCTCGCCACCCCGGCCTTGGCGAACACCGACTTCAGATGGTCCTGCACGGTGTACGGCTTCATCGCCAGCAGCCGTGACACGTCCCGGGTGTCGCACCCGCGCACCAGCAGCAGCGCCACCTCCTGCTCCCGCGCCGTCAGCCCGTACGCGGAGAGGTAGAGCGGCATCGCGTCGGCGGGCGTCGCCGGGGTCGCCACCACCGTCACCTCGCCCTCGCTGCCGCCCTTGAGCGCCGAGCCGTGCAGCACGTACCAGCGGCCGCCGCCGTCCTGCACCCGGATCTTGCACTGCGGCGCGGCCAGTCCGCGCGCCGCCCGGCGGGCGTGCTCGGCGGCCACCGCGAACGCCGTCGGCACGCCGAGCGAGGTCCGGCTGGGGTCGGCCAGCCGCCCCAGCAGCTCCTCCGCCGGGCCGGAGAGCGCGAGCGGCCGGTTCGCCGGACCGAGCACCACCACGGCCGGGCCGTCGTCCCCCGGCCCGCCCGGCTCCGTCTCCCACCGGCCGTCCCCGGTGACCGGCGGCACGTGGCAGGCCCGCAGCGCATTGCCCAGGTGGCGGGCGGCCAGGTCCGCGAACTCGCGCTGCTGGGCCAGGTACGGCCCCCGGTCGGCCGCCCGCATGAACGCCGCGCAGCCCCACATCCCGCCGTGGGCGTCGAACACCGCCCGCAGTTCGTCGCCGAAGCCGGCCGGGCCGATCAGCTCGCGGAACCGCGCGCTGTCCGCCAACCGCCCCTTGGTCGCCCGGCTGAGCGTCTCCGCGCGGACGCCGCTGCGACGGATGGCGGGGAACGTCGCCACGTCGTCCGCCCACACCTCCAGACGCACGGCGTCCGCGAACCCGGCGAGGCTCAGGTCGTCGCTCAGCACCGAGGTCACCAGCCCGGTCGCCGGGTCCGCCGAGTGCCAGCAGACCGCGTCGTACTCCAGGAGCGGGCGGAGCAGTTCGTCGGCTCTGCGGAACACCTTCTCGGCCGTCAGCCCCGCCGCTGCGAGCTCCCGGATCCCCCCGATCGCCTGTTGCGCCGCCATCCCACGTGCTCCACGTGATCCCATGGTCCGGAAGTTAGCAGGCACACCGACCACCGGCCCATGCACCGGCAGGCGGATCCGATCTCCGTCTTCAGAAGGTCCCGTGGCGGCGCGGCCTCATCCTCATGAACGTCCGAACCGGACCCGACAGTGCCGCCCCGGGAGTTGACACGCGCAGCCCGCCCCTTCGGCATGACTGCCCGTCATATCGCCCCACCCGGCCGGGAACCCGTCGCGGCGGCAGTCCTCCGGAGCAGCCGCCGCGCGTCCCCGCCCGGCCCCGGACCGGCGGGCCGTCAGAGCCAGTCGCGGCGCTTGAAGATCAGGTAGAGGCTGGTGCAGACGAGGGCCATCAGGGCGATCGCGAAGGGGTAGCCGAAGGCCCAGTGCAGTTCCGGCATCTCGTCGAAGTTCATGCCGTAGACGGTGCCGATCAGGGTGGGGGCGAAGAGGATGGCCGCCCAGGAGGAGATCTTCTTGATCTCGTCGTTCTGGGCGTGGCCGGCCTCGGCGAGTTGCTTCATCTCCTCGTTCTGGCGCTGGGAGACCAGGGTGGCGTTGACGGTGAGGATGTTCTGCAGCATCTGGCGGAAGCCGTCGACCCGTTCGGCGGCGTAGGTGGCGTGGTCGGCGACGTCGCGCAGGTAGCGCTGGAGCTCCTCGTCGGTGCCGTACTTGCCGAAACCGGCCTCCAGGCTCTTCATGATCTCCAGCAGCGGCCGGGTGGCGCGCTGGAACTCGATGACCTCGCGGGAGAGTTCGTAGATGCGCCGGGACACCTGGGGGTCGCCGCCGAACACCTCGGTCTCGATCTCGTCGATGTCGTGCTGGAGGCCGGCGATGACCGGGGCGTAGCCGTCGACGACGGCGTCGAGCACCGCGTAGAGGACGGCCTCGGGGCCGAGCGCCAGCAGTTCGGGGTCGGACTCCAGACGGCGGCGGACGGCGGAGAGGTCGGGGGCCTGGGAGTGGCGGACGGTGAGGACGAAGTCGGGGCCGACGAACAGGTGGATCTCGCCGAAGTCGACCTCCTCCACGTCGTCCAGGTAGCGGGCGGCGCGCAGCACCACGAACAGGGTGTCGCCGTAGCGCTCCAGCTTGGGCCGCTGGTGGGCGACGATGGCGTCCTCGACGGCCAGTTCGTGCAGGTTGAACCGCTCGGCGGCCTCCAGCAGCTGGGCCTCGGCGGGGCGGTAGAGCCCGATCCAGGCCATGGTGCCGGGCTTGCCGGGCAGTTCGCGGTAGACGTCGGCCAGGTTGGCGGACGACTGCACCCGGTGGCCGTCGCGGTAGACGGCCGCGTCGACGACGGAGCGCTCCAGGCTCACCTGCTCGGCCGGCTGGTCCGGGCGCGGGTCCATGGAGTGCTCGGGGGCGGGCAGGGGCGCCGCGCCGCCGGACGGGGAGACGGGACGGGAGAAGGGACGCTTGCTCGCGCGCACGGCGCGCACACGCCAGTCGGACATGTCGGGGTACCTCCGCGGTTCGGTGGCCGCCGCACCCCGGACGTGGCAGGTCACGGGTGCGGGGGCGGGCGGGAGGCGCCCGGCCGTCCTCCACCGCGCACGGCGCCCGGGCCGCGCACGGCCGCACCGGGGTCAGCGGCGGGCGGTGCGGCGGCGGGGGTCGGGAGCGGTACGGGAGGAGGGGTGCCGGGTGCCGGGAAGAGTGAGGGACGTCCTGGGGCGGGGCCGACTTCGACCCGGACTGCCACTGCACTCCACTGCTCTCACCTCCTCGCCGTCGGGGCGCCCTCGAAGGGTCGCCGTTCCCGGGCCATCAGGAGGATCCACGCACCGGGGCGGGCGCACGCGGGCGCCACGACGGCGGGTGGGCACCCCTGATCTCGTCAGAGCTTTGGCACGCCACGGCGTAGCGCCCCGGCTTCCCGGGGTGCAGCCACTTGGGGTCACCCCTTAGGCCGGGGAGACCTGTCCTGACCCTGGGCGTCTCTCGACGTCGTGGGGTCAGTGGCCTGTGTCCGTGGCGACGCCTCACCGAACGAGGTGCCTTCACAACCTCCACGAGTCTAGTACCCGCCGGAGGCTTCCTTCGACCGGGGGTCGGGCGGCGGCCCTCCGCCGGGCGCGTCCGGCGGCACCGCCCCCGCCTGACGCCGCGTCACCCGTGCGCCGTCCGGGCGGCGCCGCCCGGGGCGGGGCGGACCCGGTCCCCGGGAAAACCGCGTGCGTCCGCCCCGCGTCGCGGACTACCCTCGGCCCCATGTCGACGCCCCGCATCTCCTAGCCGACGGACCCGCCTCCACGCCACCCGTGTGTCCGTTTGCTGTTACGGAGCGTCATCCCCTTGATCACCACCCGTGGTGTCGACGTGCGCGTCGCCGCCCGCCTGCTGCTGTCCGACATCACCCTCCACATCGCCCCCGGCGACCGCATCGGCCTGGTCGGCCGCAACGGTGCCGGGAAGACCACCCTGCTCGCCACGCTGGCCGGACGGCTGCGCCCGGCCGCCGGCACCGTCACCCGCACCGGCCCGGTCGGCCACCTCGCGCAGGACTCCCGCGCCGCCGACCCGGCCGTGAGCGTCACCGACCGGATCCTGTCCGCGCGCGGCCTGGACACCGCCGTCCAGGAGCTGCGCGCCGCCGAGCACGCCATGGCCACCGCCGCCGACGAGCGCGGACAGCGCCGCGCCATGGCCGCCTACACCTGGGCCGAGGCCGAGTTCCAGGCCCGCGGCGGCTACCCGGCGGAGGCCGAGGCCGCGCGGGTCGCGGCCGGCCTCGGGCTGCCCGACCGGGTGCTGGACAGCCCGCTCGGCGCACTCTCCGGCGGCCAGCGGCGCCGGGTCGAGCTGGCCCGGATCCTCTTCGCCGACCACGGCACCCTGCTGCTCGACGAACCCACCAACCACCTCGACGCGGACGCCGTCGGCTGGCTGCGCGGCTACCTGGCCGGCTACCCGGGCGGGCTGGTCATGATCAGCCACGACGTGCCGCTGCTCGCCGCCACCGTCAACCGGGTGTTCCACCTCGACCCGCAACGCGCCACGATCGACGTCCACAACACCGGCTGGGCCGCCTACCTGGCGCAGCGCGCGGCCGACGAGCGCCGGCGCGCCCGCGAGCGGGCCAACGCCGAACGCAAGGCCGCCGCCCTGCACGCCCAGGCCGACCGGATGCGGGCCAACGTGGCCACCGCCGTCACCGCCCGCTCGATGGCCCGCCGGGCCGACCGGATGCTCGCCGCGCTCGAACCCGTCCGCCGCGCCGAGCACACCGCGCGCATCCGGCTGCCCGAGCCGGCGTCCTGCGGCCGGATGCCGCTCGGCGCGGTCTCGCTCACCAAGTCCTACGGCGGACGCGTCGTGCTCGACCGGCTCGACCTCGCCGTCGACCGGGGCAGCCGGCTCGTCGTGCTCGGCCCCAACGGGGCGGGCAAGACCACCCTGCTGCGGATCCTCGCCGGCCGGGAGGCCCCGGACGGCGGGCGCGTCGTGCCCGGGCCCGGGCTGCGGCTCGGCTACTTCGCCCAGGAGCACGACACCCTCGATCCGGGCCGCACCGTCCGGGAGAACCTCGCCTCGGCCGCGCCCGGGCTCGGCGACGGCGACGTGCGGAACGTCCTCGGCGCGTTCCTGTTCCGGGGCGACGACGCGGACAAGCCGGCCGGGGTGCTGTCCGGCGGCGAGAAGACCAGGCTCGCGCTGGCCGGGCTGGTCCACTCGGGCGCCAACGTGCTGCTGCTCGACGAGCCCACCAACAACCTCGACCCGGCCTCCCGGGCCGAGGTGCTGGCGGCGGTCGGCGGCTACCCGGGCGCGATCGTGCTGGTCACCCACGACCCGGGGGCGGTGGAGGCGCTGCGGCCGGACCGGGTCCTGCTGCTGCCCGGCGGGGACGAGGACCTGTGGAGCGAGGAGTACCTCGACCTGGTCGCCGAGGGGTAGGCCGGCCGGGTCTCCCCGGCGCCGGGGGCCGGTGCCGGGGGGCGGTGCCGGGGAGCGGTGCCGGGGAGCGGTGCCGGGGAGCGGTGCCGGGGAGCGGTGCCGGGGAGCGGCGGCCCGGGGCGGTGTCAGGGTTTGCGCGCCTCGATGAGGAACCGGGCGGAGTGGGCGACGAACGGCCCCTCCGCCCGGATCAGGGCGTCCAGCTCGCGCAGCCGCGCCCAGTGCGCCTCGACGGTGATACCCGGCACCATCCAGATCACCTTGCGCAGGAACCAGACCACCGCGCCGATGTCCAGGAACTCGACCCGCAACCGCTCGGAGCGCAGGTCGACCACCTCCAGCCCGGCGGCCCGGGCGGCGGCCGCGGCGTCCTCGGGCCGCCGGGCCCGGCGCGCCTCCGGCTGGGGCCCGAGGAAGAACTCGACCAGCTCGAACACCGAGGCCGGCCCCACGTGCTGGGCCAGGTAGCTCCCGCCGGGGCGCAGCACCCGGGCGATCTCCGCCCACCACACGGTCACCGGGTGACGGCCGGTCACCAGGTCGAAGGCGTCGTCGGTGAACGGCAGCGGGGGCTCGTCCGGGTCCGCCACCACGACGGCGCCGAGCGGGTGGAGCACGGCGCTCGCCCGGGCCAGGTTCGGCGGCCACGCCTCGGTGGCGGCCATCGTCCGGGGGAACCGGTCCGCGACACCGGCCAGCACCTCCCCGCCGCCGGTCTGCACGTCCAACGCCGCCGAGGCACGCGCCAGGCGCTCCCCCAGCATCCGCTGATAGCCCCAGGACGGGCGCTCCTCGGTGGCCCGGCCGTCCAGCCAGGAGAAGTCCCAGCCGTCGACCGGGGCCCGGGCCGCCTCGTCCACCAGCTCCTCGAACGTACGCTCCATGCCGCCCATCCTGCCCCGTCCGCCCCGGACCCGCCCCACGGCCGGGCGGCGATCAGCCCCTTGCCGCAGAGGTCACGGAAGTGCGGCGATCGGCCCGGCCGGCGGTGGTCCGGAGCCGGCCGGCTCACGGCTCCCCGGGTGACCCCGCATCCCACCCGGCGCGGCGGGCGGCGACCGTCCAGGCGGCGGTGACGGCGTGGTGGGCCCGGGCGGTTGCCTCGGCGGTGTCGGCCGGGAGGCGCAGGGGGGCGCCGAGGTGGACGTGGAGGGTGGGGCGGCGGACGGGCGCGGTGGCGAGGCCGGCGAGCTGCTTCACCGGACCGCCGGAGGTGAGCCGGCGGGACCCGGCCTGGCCGAGCGGGACCACCGGCGCTCCGGTGGCCCGCGCCAGCCGGGCCAGGCCGCTGCGGAACGGGCGGGGCGGCTGTTCCCCGGAGTCGCGGCGGCGGGGCAGCCCGCCCTCGCCGTAGATCAGCACGACCCGCCCGGCGGCCAGTGCCTCGGCCGCCGCGTCGAGCGACTCCGCCGCCCGCGCGGTGCCCCGGTGGACGGGTATGTGGCCCTCCCGGCGCAGTGCCGGGCCGAGTACGGGGATCCGCCACAGCCCGGCGGTGGCCAGGACCACCGGCCGGGCGCCGAGCCGGTGCAGGGCGGCGAGCACGACGGCGGGGTCGGCGAGCGAGGTGTGGTTGGCGGCGACGATGCTGCCCGGCGCGGGGCCGGCGGAGTCGGCGGAGTCGGCACCAGCCGCGACGTGGGCGCCGTCGGCGGTCTCGGCCGTGATCTGCAGGCGGCCGAAGGCGGGCAGGAGAAGGGCGGAGGCGCGGCTCAGCATGGCGGTGACGTCGGTCCTCGGTGACGGGTGCGGGGGTCCTGTCGGCCAGTCTGCGCGGGCCCGCCGGACGGCGCCTGAGTACCCGTACTCAGCCCGGTGCGGACAGTACCCCGGGTCGGGCCTGCAGCGGGAGCACCATCCCCTCCTCGGCCGCGATCACCTCGCCCGGAAAGGCGCTCCGGGCGTCTGCGGTCGAGCGCGTGCGGTCGCCGCCGGGCCCCGCGACGGGTCGCCCCTGCCCCGGCCTCCACGGCACTCGTCGGGTGGGGGTCGCCACCGTCGGCGGACGGTCCCTGGAGCGTGGCGCCGGCGATGAACAGGTCCGCTTCCGCGGCCGGCCGGGCGAGGGCGGGGTCCGGTCCCGCGTCGCCGCTGCAGGCGAGGGTCGGACCCGGCGCGGTCAGCCGCACTCCGGCGTGCGGAACGTGATACGGCAACAGCGCGGTGTCGAGCCGGAACGGTCCCACCCGGTGGCTCGACGGAAGCGGGTGCACGTCGGGGACGTCGAGCAGGTCCTCCGATCACGCCGGGCGCGCAGTACAGGGGCAGGCGCGCGCGGCACAGCGGACCGACGTCCGCTCAGTGGTCGGGGTGCTCGTGCGTGATCACGACCGCGTCCACGTGTCCGCCGGGGCAGTGCTCCGGCAGTCGCGGGAACGTCGCGTGGCCGAGGTCCGGCACCAGCCGGAAGCCGTCGTACTCCAGCCGGAAGCCGCTGGCCCCACGCGTCCCCGGTACGGTCGGTCCGCGCACCGGCCGATGCCCTCACGGGTGGTCCACCGCGCCCCGAGGACCTGTGCGGTGACCGCGACGTCCGGGCCGGGGCCGTGCTCCGGCGCCGCTCGCCCGGCGTGATCGGGGGGAGTTGGCCTAGGGTAGGGCGGATGAGGCGACTGGACGTGATCGATCAGACCCTGTTCCAGCGGATCGCCGTGGCCCGCCGCCCGTTCGGCGCCGGGTCGCGGCTCGGGCCGTGGCTGCGCGGACTGAGCCGGGCCGCCGACCACGGGGTGCTGTGGTTCGGCGCGGCCGCGGTGCTCGGGGCCGTCGGCGGGCGGTCCGGGCGGCGGGCGGCCCTGCGCGGGGTGGGTTCGCTGGCCCTCGCGTCGTCGGTGGCCAATGTGGCGGCCAAACAGCTCACCCGCCGGCCGCGTCCGCTGCTCGACCCGGTGCCGGCCGCCCGGCGGCTGCTCCGCCAGCCGGTCACCACCTCCTTCCCCTCCGGTCACTCGGCCTCCGCCGCGGCCTTCGCCACGGCCGTCGCGATCGAATCGCCGGTGGCGGCCGCCGTGGTGGCCCCGGTGGCGCTCGCGGTCGGGGCCTCCCGGGTGTACACGGGAGCGCACTACCCGGGCGACGTCCTGGCGGGGTTCGCGCTCGGCTCCTCGCTCGCGGCGCTCACCCTGCGCTGGTGGCCCCGCTCCAGCGACGTGCCGCCGTCGGCCGCGCCGCCGCGCCGGCCGGCCCCGGCGCTGCCCGAGGGGGCGGGCCTGTCGGTGGTGGTCAACTCCGGTTCCGGCAACGGCGCGCTGACCTCCGACGGCCCCGAGGAGACGGCTGCCGCCCTGCGCGCGCTGCTTCCCCGGGCCGACGTCCGGCTCTGCGGGCCCGGGGACGACCTGCCCACGCTGCTCGCCGAGGCCGCCGACCGGGCCGCGGAGGCCGGCGGAGCGCTCGGCGTCTGCGGGGGCGACGGCAGCGTCAACCTGGCCGCCGGGCTGGCCGTCGAACGGAACCTGCCGCTCGCCGTCTTCCCCGGCGGGACCCTCAACCACTTCGCGCTGGACCTCGGCATCGACGGCATCGAGGCGACCGCCGCCGCCGTGACCGCCGGGCGGGCGTGCGGGGTGGACCTCGGCCTGGCCGCCGACGACACCGAGCGCCGCCACTTCCTCAACACGTTCAGCCTGGGCGTCTACCCCGAACTGGTCCGGGTGCGCGAGGCGTTCGAGGACCGGCTGGGCAAGTGGCCGGCGCTCGCGGTCGCCACCGCCCGGGTGCTGGCGAGCGCCGAACCGGTCACCGTCCGGGCCGGCGGGCGCGAGCGCCGGCTCTGGCTGCTGTTCGCCGGCAACGGCGCCTACGACCCGCCGGGCTTCGCCCCCACTCACCGGACCGGCCTCGCCGACGGCCTGTTGGACGTCCGGGTGGTCGACGGCGGACGGCCGTTCGCCCGGACCCGGCTCGCCGCCGCGTTCCTGTCGGGGACGCTCGCCCGCTCCCGGGTGTACCACGCCGCCCGGATCCGGGCCCTCGACCTCGAAGCCCTGGGCGACGCCGACCGGATCGCCGTCGACGGCGAGTCCGTTCCGGCCGCCGGCGCCCTCCGGCTGGCCAAGGCCCACCGGGCCCTGACCGTCTACCGGCCCGGGAGGGACTGACCGGGGCACCGGTACCGTGGCCGCATGAGTGATCCTGGCCGCGACGACGAACCGACCGGTCCGACCGGTCCCTCCGTCGCCCCGCTCCGCTCCCTCACCCGCTTCTACGACCGGCTGGCCGCCGGCTACCACCTGGTGTACGCCGACTGGGAGGCGAGCGTCGCCGAGCAGGGCGCGAGTCTCGACGCGCTCCTGCGCGCCCGGCTCGGCGACGCCCCCGCGGACGTGCTCGACTGCGCCTGCGGCATCGGCACCCAGGCGCTCGGGCTGGCCGCGCGCGGTCACCGGGTCACCGGCACCGACCTCAGCCCGGTGTCCGCCGCGCGGGCCGCGCGCGAGGCGGCGGCGCGCGGGCTGCGCCTGCCCACCGCGGCCGCCGACATGCGCCGGCTGCCCTGCCCGGACGGCCGTTTCGACGCCGTGGTGTGCGCCGACAACGCGCTGCCGCACCTGCTCACCGCCACGGACGTGCGCGCCGCTCTCGCCGAACTGCGCCGGGTGCTGCGCCCCGGCGGACTGCTGATGCTCTCCACCCGCCCCTACGACGACCTCCGGCGGGACCGGCCGACGGCGACGGAGCCCCGGGTGTCGGTGGACGGCGACGGCCGGCGGGTCGTCTCCTTCCAGCTGTGGCACTGGCACGAGGACGGCGAGCGGTACGACCTGGAACTCTTCCGGCTCACCGGGCCGCCGGACGGGAACGACCAGGACTGGGGCCCGGTGAGCGTGCACCGCGCCACGTACTGGGCGCTCACCCGGGACCGGCTCGCCCGGTTCGCCGCCGAGGCGGGCTTCACCGCCGTGGAGTGGCAGCCGCCCGCCGCCACCGGCTTCTTCCAGCCGGTCCTGCTCGCCCGCGCCGGACGGCCCGTCGGCACCGGCTGACGCGATCGCGCACAGGGTCCAGCACCCGCCCGGCCGGCCGGCACCGTCCGGCGCGTTCCAGGGCATCACTCCAGCTCGACGTCCTGCGCACCGTCGATCAGGTTGACCGGGCCGGAGATGTCACCGGTCACCGACTGGTTCCCGACGGGAGCCGCGTACGCGGCCGGGGTGGTGCCCGGAGGGGGTGGAGCGCCCGGCGAACCGCTCTTGATCCTGACGTTGCCGTCCGCTCCCCGCACCAGGTTCACGGACCCTCGCACGTTCGCCGCGACGTGCTGACCGCCGGCCCCGGCCCCACCTCCGGCCCGGTGCTGGAGCACCAACCCCCAGACGGTCACCGCCAGGGCGGCCACGGCGACGAACAGTCCCGTCACGCCGGCCACCCAGCTGGACTTCTCCCACCCCACGCTGCCGAAGTACCCGATGAGGCCGCCCGCGGCAGCCACCGCCACGGTTCCGCCCGCCCATGCCATCACTCTTCCCGACATGGCAGCATCATCGGCGATGCGCCGGGCCGGTGGCGTGGGATCGCGGCCGCATGCACTCGATCGGGACATCCGCGTGACGGACTCGTCATTTCCGCCCCAGGCCAGCCGTATGATCATCCGCTAGAACGATCGCCGAGTGACCCTCCATTCGATGCAAACCCTGCTCAACGACGGGCTCGGCCCGGACGACACGTTCAGCAACCCGTTCGGGTGACATTCCTTTCTATGACGCGGCGCCGGTATCTAGGGTTCGAAGTACCGTTGGTCCACGAAGGGATAACCATCATGTACCGCACCGTCCGTACGTTCGCCGTCCTCCTCGCCGCCGTCGGCGCCGTTTCCCTGCCCACCCAGGCCTTCGCCGACGAGGTGACGGTCAACACCACGACCATCACCGTCATCGGCACCGGCAACCAGCTCGCCGGCGGCGAGATCACCAACGTCGGTGGCGACGCCGTCATCGGCTCCTTCGACGGCATCGACGTCCACTGATCCCACCGCTGCACCGAACCCGCACCGCCCGCGCCCGTCCCAGGCGCGGGCGGTGCCGCGCGCCCGGGCGGGCGTCAGGCGCGGCCGCCGAACGGCTGCCGGGGCGCCCGGCCACCCCGTTCGCCGGATGGGCCCGGCGGAACGCCGCCGCCTTCCGGTGACCGGGCCCGGTCCCGCGCCGCCGACCGGAGCGGGCCGTACGGCGGAGCACCACGCGCTCAGGTCTCGCGCTGCGGGTGGTACTCCGCCTCGGTTATGCCGAAGGTCCAGGCCACCCCGGCGCGGGCGGTCATCGTGGTCGGCGGCACCCGCAGCCAGTAGGTGCGGAAGGTGCCGTCGGGCTCGGCGGTCGAGTTGACCACCTCGACCATCACCACCGACTCGTCGGCGGGCAGGTCGATCCGCCAGAGCCGGCCGGTCTCGTCCTGGTGCACCGGGACGGCTCCGGCGTCGGACAGGTAGCGCTCGTAGCCGTAGTGCTCCAGCAGGACGCGGCGCAGCTCGGCGTTCTCCTCGGTACGGATCCGCTCGACGGTGACGTCGCCGAGCCCGGCGAGGAAGTCGGCGGGCACCGGCATGCCACGCCAGGCGTGCAGGTCGAAGCCGTCGGAGTAGGCCAGGGCCGGGCCGTCGGCGTGGTCGAGCCGGCCCGCCTCGTCGCGGTGCAGCGCCACCGGGCGCTCGCTGATCAGCACCACGTCCGCGTACGGCCACCACCAGCCGGCGCCGCGCGCGACCTCGGCCAGCGCGGCGATCGCCCCGCCCTCGGGGCCGCCCGGCGCGCCGGGCGCCGTGCCCAGCACCCCGGCCGCCTCGAAGGCGGCGAACCAGGGCGCGTCGTGCTGACCGCGCACGGCGTCGAGCAGCGCGATCCGGACCGTGGTCCGGCGCTCGCGGGCGGCCTCGATCACGTCGTCCTCGTCGTTCTCGGTGTCCGGCTCGGGCGCGAGCCGGTCGAGGACGGCCCCGCGGATCCGGTCGGCCAGCGCGTTGGTCACCGGGCCGAGCTCGGCGCCGGTCAGCGCCCACAACGGCGCCCAGCCGACCGCGCCGGTCCGCTCGACGGCCTGCCGGCGCACCGCGTCCCACGGCAGGGTCCGCACCGCCTCGCGCACCGTCACGGCGCCCGCCGCCCGCAGCTCCAGCGCCGCCTCCACGGCCGCCAGCGGCGAGCCGAACCACCGGACGGCGGCCGGTTCGGCCAGGCCCACGGCCCGGTACGCGGCCCGCACCGCCCGCTCGACGCCGGCCCGGTCCGCCGGGCCGGTGGCGGCCGCCGCCGCCCGCCAGCGGGCCGTCACCCCGGCCGCCCCGCCCGCCGCGGGGGCCGGTGCCGTCTGTCCAGTCACCATCACACTCTCCGTTCCCGCCCGGGCACCCCGCCCGGCCGTGCCGCGGGCGCCGCGCGCCCGCCCCGATCCATGTCCCTCGTCCGCGCGCCCCGGCGCGCCGCCGTCCGTCAGTCCGCGACCATCCGCACCGCGCCCGGCACGTACTCGCGCTGGCGGACCACCCGGTACCAGCCCTTGGGCAGCGGGATGGCCGCGTGTTCCTCGTGCACCACCCGGCCGCCCTCCGGCAGGTGCAGCCACGCCGTGCCGAGCTCCCCCGACTCGCGCCGCAGCTCCCCCGGGCCGACCACGGCGTGCGCGTGGCCCGTGACCTCGCCCAGCGCCAGCACCAGCCGCCCCCGGGTGTCCCGGGGCTGCGCGGCCAGCGACCCCACCCGGGCCGGCACCGCCTCCTCCACCACCGGCACCATCAGCACATCTCCTTGACGGAACATCAGCCCTCCCTGACCGACTCGACGACGCAGCGCAATCCCACGCCACGGACCCTAGGGCAGGGGTCCGACAACGACGCCCGGTGCCCGGGTGACGGCGGTGCCGCACGGGGCCGGCGGGACGCCCGGGGACTGCCGGGGAGGGAGCGTACAACGCGCCCGGGCGAGGCCCCCGGCACCGGATTGTCGGTCGGGGCTGGTAGACACTTGTTCGGCCCGCACCGACCCTCCGAGGAGCAGCGCATGACGGTCAACAACCACATCGAGGAGTTCCACGGCCTTCCCGTCTTCGACTTCGTCGCGGCCGTCGACGGAGGCTCCGAGCTGCCCGAGCCGGCCGCCGCGGCCTGGAAGATCGCCGTCGAGTTCGAGGCCGAGGAGGACTGGGCGGCGCGCTGGCGGCAGTTCCTGGACCGCGTGGACAGCACCCGGGTGACCGCCGTGGTGGTCGGCGAGTGGTCGCAGGACGGACCGGAGAGCTTCGCCGGGCCGCTGGCCGCGATCCTCGGCGCCGCCGAGCGGCTGCCCGCCCTGCGCGGCCTGTTCATCGGCGACATCACGTACGAGGAGAACGAGATCTCCTGGATCGACATGACCGACGTGACGCCGGTCCTGACGACCTTCCCGCTGCTCACCGAGCTGGTCGTGCGCGGCGCCTCCGAGGAGTCGGTCGAGGGCGACGGCGTCGGGCTCCGGCCGGTGCGGCACGAGCACCTGCGGGCACTGCGGTTCGAGTCCGGCGGCCTGCCCGCCGCGGTGCCGCAGGCGGTCGCGGCGAGCGAACTGCCCGCGCTGGAGCGGCTGGAGTTCTGGCTCGGGGTGGCGAACTACGGCGGCACCACCCGGCTGGAGGACCTCCAGCCGTTCCTGGAGGGCGCGCGCTTCCCCGCGCTGCGCCACCTCGGCCTGCAGAACAGCGAGATCCAGGACGAGATCGCCGCCGCCCTCGCGCACGCCCCGGTGGTGCCCCGGCTGGAGTCGCTGAACCTGTCCATGGGCGTGTTCACCGACCAGGGCGCGACGGCGCTGCTGGAGGGCCAGCCGCTCACCCACCTCACGTCCCTCGACCTGCACCACCACTACCTCACCGAGGCCATGCAGCAGCGGCTGCGCGAGTCGCTGCCCGGCGTGGCGATCGACCTCTCCGAGGCCGGCAAGCCGGACGACCGGTGGCGCTACGTCGCCGTGGCCGAATAGCCCGCGGGCCGGCCCGCCGTCGACCCGCTCCTCCCGTCCGCTCCAGCGCCGCCGTCCGCATCCACCCAGCACCAGCACCAGCCATGCCGCCCAGGGGGGCACCCGTGTTCATCACCAACCACGCCGACCGCTTCCTCGACCTGCCGGTCGTCAACCTCTCGCTCAACGAGCCCGACAGGCACCGGCGGCGTCTGCTGACCGACGAGCTGCCCGCGGCGGACGCCGCCGCCTGGCGGCTGTCGGTCGGCTACGGCGCCGAGCAGGGCTTCGACGAGCTCTGGTCGGCCTTCCTCGGCGCGGTCGACCCGGCCGGCGTCCGGGCCCTGCTCATCGGCCCCTGGTGGATGCGGGACTACGGGCCGGTGGCCGACACGCTCGCCCGGATCGTCGCCGACGCCGAACGGTTCCCCGCCCTGGAGGCGCTGTTCATCGCCGATGTGACCTCCGAGGACTGCGAGATCTCCTGGCTGGAGATGTCGGACGTCACCCCGGTCCTGAAGGCCTTCCCGGGGCTCACCGAGCTGGTCGTGCGCGGCGGCAACGGCCTGCGCCTCGACCCGGTGCGCCACGACCGGCTGACCGGTCTGAGGTTCGAGAGCGGCGGGCTGCCGGACGACGTGGTGCAGGCCGTCGCGGCGTGCGAACTGCCCGCGCTGGAGCGCCTGGAGCTGTGGTTCGGCGCGGACGAGTACGGCGGTGACGCCACGATCGGCGACCTCGCGCCGATCCTGGCCGGCACCCGGCTCCCGTCGCTGCGCCACCTCGGCCTGGAGAACAGCGAGTTCCAGGACGAGATCGCGGCCGCCGTCGCGCACGCGCCGGTGGTGGCGCAGCTGGAGTCGCTCAGCCTGGCGATGGGCGTGCTGAGCGACGACGGCGCCGCGGCGCTGCTCGACGGGCAGCCGCTCACCCACCTCACGTCCCTCGACCTGCACCACCACTACCTCACCGAGGCCATGCAGGAGCGGGTGCGCCAGGCCCTTCCGGGCGTGGACGTCGACCTCTCCGACGCGGAGGAGGACGACGAGGACGAGTGGCGCTACGTCGCGGTGGCCGAGTAGGCGGGCACCGATGCTGACGACCACCCCCCGGAGCGCCGGCCCCCGGAGCGCCGACCGCGCCCGTGCCCCGCAGCCCGCCGGGCCGGAGCGCCCCGCCCGGCCGGAGCACCGGCTCCCGCCGGACGGGCGGCTGACCGTGCTCGGCAACCCCGGCCACCGCCGGGTGACGCTGTTCGCGGCCGCCGCCCGGGCCGCCGGGCTGCCCGAGCCCGCCGTCCTGTCCTGGCTCGACCTGCTGCGCGGCGCGTACCGGCTGCCCGAGGGCACCGTGCTGCGGATCGAGTCGCCCGGCGAGGACGAAGCGGTGGATGCGCTGCTGCGCGGACCGGCGCTCGGCGGGCAGTACGCGCCGACCCGGGTCGAGGGCGGCGCCGCCTGGTACGCCGGGGTGACGGCCGCGCTGCGCGCGCTGGCCGGCGCCCCCGGGGTGCGGCTGCTCGGGGACCCGGAGGAGATCGCCGTGATGTTCGACAAGCGGCGGGCGCACGCGCTGCTGTCGCGCGCCGGCGTGCCGGTGCCGCGCGCGCTCGGCGGGGCCGCCGTCACGGGCTGGGAGGACCTCCGCGCCCGGCTGGACGCCGAGGGCCTGCGCCGGGTGTTCGTCAAACCCTGCCACGGCTCCTCCGCCTCGGGGGTGGTGGCGCTGGAGTTCGGTCCGCGCGGCCAGCTGCGGGCCACCACCTCGGTGGAGCTCGCCGACGGGCGGCTGCACAATTCGCTGCGCGTCCGCCGCTACCGGGAGGAGCGGCTGGTCGCGGAGCTGGTCGACCGGCTCGCCCCGGACGGCCTGCACGTCGAGCAGTGGGTGCCGAAGGCCTCCCAGTCGGGCCGCTCCGCCGACCTGCGGGTCGTCGTGGTCGCCGGGCGGGCCACCCACGCGGTGGTCCGCACCAGTGCCCAGCCGATGACCAATCTGCACCTCGGCGGCGCCCGGGGCAGCCTGGAGCTGGCCCGGGAGGCCGCCGGACCGGCCTGGCCCGACCTCCTGGAGACGGCGGAGCGGGCGGCCGCCTGCTTCCCGAACTCCCCGGTGGTCGGCGTCGACGTGCTGCCGACCGCCGCGTGGCGGCGGACGGTGGTCGGCGAGGTCAACGCCTTCGGTGACCTGCTGCCCGGCCTCACCGGACTGCCCGGCGGCCCCGCCGAGGGCCTCGACACCTATGCCGCCCAACTCGCCGCCCTCGGCGCCGCCCCCGGCGGGCGCGCGCCCCGGCCGGCACCCGAACCGACGATCCACCCACGTACGGAACAGCCCCGATGAACCACCGCGTCAGCACCCCCGCCCCGGCGCCCGCCGCCCCGGCCGGCTCCCCCGACATGAACGCCGTGATCGGCAGCCACGACCTGCTGCTCGTCACGCTCGACACCCTGCGCTTCGACGTCGCCGAGGAACTGGCCGCCGCCGGACGGATCCCCCACCTGGCCGCCCACCTGCCCGGTGGGCGGTGGGAGCGGCGGCACTCCCCCGGCAGCTTCACCTACGCCGCCCACCAGGCGATCCTGGCCGGCTTCCTGCCGACCCCGGCCTCGCCCGACGGGCCGCACCCGCGCCTGTTCGCCGCCCGGTTCGCCGGTTCGGAGAGCACCGCACCGCGCACCTGGGTGTTCGACGCCCCGGACCTGCCGGGCGCGCTCGCCTCCGTCGGCTACCGCACGGTCTGCATCGGCGGCGTCGGCTTCTTCAACAAGCAGGGCCCGCTGGGCTCGGTGCTGCCCGGGCTCTTCCAGGAGAGCCACTGGTCGCCGGAGATGGGCGTGCCCTCGCCGACCTCCTTCGAGGAGCAGGTCGCCCGGGCCGAGCAGGTCGCCGCCGAACAGCCCGCCGGCCGACCGCTCTTCCTCTTCGTCAACGTCTCGGCGCTGCACCAGCCGAACTGGTTCCACCTGCCCGGCGCGACCCGCGAGCACGGCGACAGCCGGGCCAGCCACGCCGCCGCCCTGGAGTACGTGGACGCCCACATCGGCCGGCTGTTCGCGGCGATGAGCGCCCGCCGGCCGTGCTTCGCCGTCGTCTGCTCGGACCACGGCACGGCCTACGGGGAGGACGGCTACACCGGCCACCGGATCGGCCACGAGGTGGTCTGGACGGTGCCGTACGCCCACTTCACGCTCCCCGCGAGCACCCCGCCGTCCGCCGCACCCGCCGCCGCACCCGCACCCGCCGCCACGCCCGCCGAGGAGTCCGCATGACCACCGCCCCGGCGCCCGCGCCCGCACCCGGATCCGCGTCCGTACAGCCGACCGACGACCCGCCGTACGCGCCCCCGTACCAGTCGTACGTCTACGCCTACCCCCACAAGACCGCGTACCGCGAGCTGCCGGACCGCCCGGCGCTGCGCGAGCTGTGGGCGGGCGAGCCGCAGCACGCGCTCTCGCTCTACCTGCACATCCCGTTCTGCGAGGTGCGCTGCGGCTTCTGCAACCTGTTCACCCGGATCGGC
Organism: Kitasatospora sp. NPDC059462; assembly: GCF_042749955.1. NCBI lineage: Bacteria > Bacillati > Actinomycetota > Actinomycetes > Kitasatosporales > Streptomycetaceae > Kitasatospora > Kitasatospora sp. NPDC059462. The sequence continues at coordinate 24,717 of NZ_JBHYUU010000015.1, forward strand.
GGCCCGGACGGCCTGACCACGGCCTACCTGGACGCCCTCGAACGGCAGGCGGACGCCGTGCGGGCGGCGCTCGACGAGGGCGCCCGGTTCGCGCTCGCCGCGTTCGGCGGCGGCACCCCCACCTACCTCGGCGCGGCCGAGCTGGAGCGGCTCTGCGACATCGCCGAGCACCGGATGGGCGCCGACCTCCGGGCGGTCCCGCTGTCGGTCGAGGCCTCCCCCGCCACCGCCACCGCCGACCGGCTCGCGGTGCTCGCCGAGCGCGGCACCACCCGGCTGAGCCTGGGCGTGCAGTCCTTCGTCGACGCGGAGGCCCGCTCGGCGGTCCGCCCGCAGAAGCGCGCGGACGTCGAGGCCGCGCTGGACCGGATCCGTGCCGCCGGGTTCCCGGTCCTCAACATCGACCTCATCTACGGCATCGACGGCCAGACCGAGGCCAGTTGGCTGCACTCGCTGGATGCCGCGCTGGCCTGGCAGCCCGAGGAGCTGTACCTCTACCCGCTCTACGTGCGCCCGCTGACCGGACTCGCCCGGCGCGGGGAGGCGGAGGGCCCGGCCCAGTGGGACGCCCGCCGGCTCGCGCTCTACCGGAGCGGGCGCGACCACCTGCTCGCCCACGGCTACGAGCAGGTGTCGATGCGGATGTTCCGCCGGGCGGCCGCCCCGCAGGCCGGGGTGAGCGAGTACGCCTGCCAGACCGACGGCATGGTCGGTCTCGGCTGCGGCGCCCGTTCCTACACCTCCCGGCTGCACTACTCCTTCGACTACGCGGTGGACGCCACCGAGGTGCGCCGGATCATCGACGACTACGTGGCCACCGAGACGTTCGACCGTGCGGTGGTCGGCCGGGCGATGACCCCGGCCGAGGCGCGCCGGAGGCACCTCGTGCAGTCGCTGCTCCAGGCCGAGGGGGTGGCGCTCGCCGAGTACCGGGCCCGGTTCGGCAGCACGCCGGGCGAGGACTTCCCGGCCGAACTGGCGGCGTTCACGGCCCGCGGCTGGCTCGCGGACGGCACGAACGGCACGAACGGCACCGACGGCTCGGACGGTGCCGGGCGGCTGCGGCTGTCCCCCGAGGGGCTGGCGCACTCGGACGCCGTCGGGCCGATGCTGTTCTCGCCCGAGGTGCGCACGCTGATGGCCGAATACGAGGCGAAATGACCTTCCTCGGCATGCCCACCGCCGCACCGGCCGCCACCCACCGACCGGCCACCTACCGACCGACCGCCTCCGGCCCTCCGCCCGAGCGGCCCCTCGACCTCAGCATCCTCTACCGGGGCCCGCTGGCCTCCTGCGACTACGACTGCCCGTACTGCCCGTTCGCCAAGCGGCGCGACACCCCCGGGCAGCTGCGCGCCGACCGGGCCGCGCTGGAGCGGTTCACCGGCTGGGTGGCCGGCCGCGCCGGCACCGGCGACACCCTCTCGGTGCTGTTCACCCCCTGGGGCGAGGGGCTGGTGCGGTCCTGGTACCGGCGCGCCATGGTCGAGCTGAGCCGGCTGCCGCACGTCCGCCGGGTCGCCGTCCAGACCAACCTCAGCTGCCGCACCGGCTGGCTGGCCGAGGCGGACCTCGGCTCCCTGGCGCTCTGGGTCACCTACCACCCCGGCCAGGTCGGCCACGACCGCTTCCTCGCCAAGTGCCGCGAGCTCGACGTCCTGGGCGTGCGGTACAGCATCGGGGTGGTCGGGCAGCCCGAGCACCTGGCGGCGGCCCGGCGGCTGCGCACCGAGCTGTCCCCGGCGGTCTACCTCTGGATCAACGCCGCCGAGGGCCGCACCTACACCGACGCGGAGGCGGCCGACTGGACCGCCCTCGACCCGCACTTCGGCTTCAGCCGCCACGCCCACCCCAGCGCCGGCCGTCCGTGCCGCACCGGCGAGTCGGTGGTGTCGGTCGACGGCGACGGCACGGTCCGCCGCTGCCACTTCGTCCGCGAGGAACTCGGCAACCTCTACGACGGCTCCTACCGGCCCCGGCTCGGCCCGCGCCCCTGTCCCCTGCCGGTCTGCGACTGTCACATCGGCTACGTCCACCTGGAGACCCTGCCGCTGTACGACGTCTTCGCGGGCGGCGTCCTGGAGCGCGTACCCGGCGCCTGGTGACGGCAGAACCAGGGAAAGGGGCCGGGGAAAGGGGCCGGGGCGGCCGGACGCATAGGCTCTGGGCCATGGCTGACCAGATAGCGAAGATCGTCGCGGAGCTGCCGGGACTGAGGGACGTCACCGAGGTGGAGGCGGTGATCGACGACCGGGTCGCACAGGGGGACGCCGCCTTCGCCGCGGACCTCGGCATCGCCCTCGCCGGGACGTACGGCACCGGGCGGATGCCGCAGTACCGGTACGTCTTCGACCACCTGCTCCGGCTGCTGACCACCACCGCTCCCGGGCACGTCCCCCAGGCGGTGCGGCTGATCTCCTCGGACGAGGTCGCCGGCAGGAAGCCGGAGCCCTACACGGCCTCGTTGCTCGCCTCCAGCCACGGGGCGGCCGACCTGGCCGTGGCGTTCACCGGCCGGTCCTCGGAGGAGTTGCGGGCCTGCCTGGTCCAGGAGCTGGTCCTCAGGGGCGTGGTCGTCGAGGACACGCCGGGGATCGCGGGCTGGGTGACGTCGCCGCACTGGAGTCAGCACCCGCTGGGCCGGCTGCCCCTGACGCTGTCCGAGGTGGAGGCGCACGCGGATCTGCCGAGCTACTCCGTCCGCGGCAGCGGCCACTCGATGCCGTACGGGTCCTCGATGAACCGCGAACCGGCGGTGATCACCGACGTGCGTGTCCCCTCGGCCCAGGAGGCGACGACACCGGCCACTGCCGAGGCGATGGGCGCGGCCGTGGCGAACTGGGCCGAAGAGTCCAACGGGTGCATCGAGGCGCGCGTGTTCGACCTCGCCGAACCCCTGGACCCCGAGTCGGTCCCGACCGTGCTCCTGGCCCTGGGACTGGAGTGTCTGCACGGAGCGGGGAAGGAGGCCCCGCTGTCGGTGACCGTCCGGACGCCCGCCCAGGCATGGCGCGTGCTCTTCGCCGCGGCGTCGACGGGAGGGGCGTACAACCACGGCTCCTACGGCGCCTACGGCCGGCTGGCGGCCTGGCGGTCGCTGGCCTCGCTGGCCGGAAGCCCGGCGGGCGCCACCGTCGCCGAGGTCGAAGCACGGGCACTGGACTGCGTCTGGCGCGGCTTCGGCGCCGGCACGTGGTGGTTCGAGCAGGTGGCCTGGGACATCGGTCTGGCCGTGCTCGCCCCGGACCGTCGGCGCCTGGCCGTGCTCGCCGCGACCGATACCGACTGACACCGACCGGCACCGACCGACAGCGCCCGGCAGCGCCGAAAGCGACCGCCACCGCCCGGGACCGGCCGGCACCGGCCGCCGATCCCGCTCCGTGCGGCCCGCCCGGCGGCGGCGACGTCACCCCGGCGTGACGCCCCGTCGCCCGCCGGACACACCGGGCCATGCCCGGCGTCCGCCGGTCGTCCCGCATGGCCACCCCCGGCCGGACGTACCTAGGCTGGAGGGACAAGGAGGCGATCAGCATGCTTGGAGACGCACCCCTGGTGGCGATCATCCCTGCCGCAGACCTGGCCCGGGCGAAGACCTTCTACACCGACACCCTCGGCCTCAAGCTCACCGAGACCGGCCCGGAGGGTGACCTGACCTTCGAGTGCGGAGGCACCGAGTTCGGCATCTACGAGACTCCCAGCGGAGGCCAGGCCGCCCACACCCTGGCCAGTTTCAAGGTCCCGGACCTGGACGCCGAGATGGCCGCGCTGCGCGGCAGAGGCGTGGTGTTCGAGGACTACGACGTGCCCGGGCTGAAGACCGTCGACGGCGTCGCGGAGGCCGAGGGCATGCGCGCCGCCTGGTTCAAGGACAGCGAGGGCAACATCCTCTGCCTGAACGAGCGGGCCGCCGGCTGACGACCGCCCGCCGGCGACCGCCGGCTCCACCCTCCGAACGCCCGGCCGGGACGAACCCGGCCGGGCGTCGGCACGCCCGCGGCCGCCCGATCACCGGGCCCCGCCCCGGCCGCGGAAAGCGATTCCCCTCCACCGCGCATCACCGCCCCGGTCGAACGGGAATGTCCGCACACGGATCTCCCGGCGGAATGACCCCTTGATCGAATGTCCGGATTGCGGCGGTATTCCACGTCTTGGGCGCTCTGCATCGTTTGATGAGTGAGGGGCTTTTTGTCGGCCCACGCCCGACCCGTACCCCCGACGATCGGCGGGGGTCGCGAGCAGGGATTTGACGTCGGCCGATCACCTTGGGGATAGTCCGTTCCGGGCCGACGGGCGATACCACCGATCTCCTGCTCGGGGGCGAGGAGACCGGGGGGCGCATGCAACTTCCGAAAGCCGTGGGGGCGGTCCTGTCGGCCGCCCTGGCCGCGCCCCAGATGCACATCGGTGCCGCCCCGAGGGCACTCGTCGAACCGGCCGCAGCCGTCGCGCCCGCCGCAACGGGTGCCGAATCGTTCCTGCAGATCGTCGCGCACCAGGACGACGACATCCTCTTCATGAACCCGGACCTCAGCCGGCAGTACGCGGCGCCGTCCGTCACCGTCTACCTGACCGGCGGCGAGACGACGGGCACCCCGTTCCCCGGCCCGTGCGCCTACTCGGCGAGCCGGGACACCGGCGCCCGGGCCGCGCACGCGCGGCTGGCCGGCGTGAGCGAGCCCACCTGGAACACCGCCGCACTACGGCTGAGCAGCGGAAAGACCGTCCAGGTGGACACCCTGGACCAGGCGCCGCAGATCAAGCTGGTGTTCCTCCGGCTGCACGAGGGCGGCGATGCGAACTACCCCGCCGGCGGCAACCGGGCCACCCTGGACACCCTGTTCAACGAGGGCCCCGGCGGGCCGTCCCACCAGGCCACGCTGGGCAGCCTCCCGGCGGACGGGGCGTGCGACCCCGCGTACGCGAACCAGGACTACACCCACGACGAACTCGTCGCCACGCTCACCGAACTGATGGAGCGGTTCCGCCCGACCGTGCTGCGCGCCCAGGACCCGCGCGTGCCGTACGGGTACAGCCGGGACCCGCTCAATCCGGCCGATCACAATGATCACATCGCCGCCGCGCGATTCGCCGGAAAGGCCGCACTCGGATATCACGGACCGGACGGAAACGGCCGGGTGATGCTCCGGAACTACCGCGACTACAACGTCCGGATGGACCCGCCGAATCTCCCCGCGAGCACCGCGAAGGAGAAGAAGAAGACCTTTCTCGCCTATCTGGGCCCGAAGCGCCCCGCGAGTGGTGGCGGATGGTATTCCGGCGCCCACGATCCCCTGCCGGATCCGGACGAGGCGCATTTCTACGCGGACTTCCCGGCCCGTCAGTATCCGCGCTGGTCGAACGGAACCGCCTGGGCGGCGCAGGACGGCAGCGGCGCGCTGAACGCCTTCGCGGTGCTCGACAGCCGGGTGCAGGTCTGGCGCGAGTCCGAGCCGGGCGGCGCGTGGGGCGGGCCGGTGCCCGTCCCCGGCAGCGAGGGCCTCGCGTCCGGGCTCGGCGTGGTGCGGGACTCCGCAGGGCTGCTCCACCTGTTCGGCGTCCGGCTGGACGACGACCGGGTCGTCACCGTCGCCCAGACCGCCCCGGGCAGCTGGGGCGAGTGGACGGTGCTCGGCAACCCGGACCCCGCCACCCCGGGATTCGTCGGCAGTCCCGTCCCGGTCCTCGGCGGTGACGGGCGGCTGACCGTCTTCGTCCGCAACGCGGGCGGCGGCGTCAGCGCGCTGACCCGGCTGCCGGACGGCGGCTGGCCGGCCGACTGGGCCGACCTCGGCGGCACCCGGGTGCGGGACGGCCTGGCCGCCGTCCTCGCCGCCGACGGCCGGGTCGAGCTGTTCGCGCCGACCACGGACGGCATCGGGCACTGGCGGCAGTCGGTGCCCGGCGGCCCCTTCGCCCGGGACGCCGCCTTCCTCGGCCCGGCCCCGGCCGGGCCGGTGACCGCGGGCCGCACCGCCGACGGCCGGCTGGAGCTCTACTTCCACCAGGCCGGCACCGGACAGGTCGTCACCCGCTCCGTCCGGCCGAACGGTTCCTGGACCACCACGCCCGAGTCGATGGGCGGCCCGGCCGGCCTGGAGGGCGTGGCCTCGGTGACCGGAACCGACGGCCGGACGACCGTGGTCATCCGCAACGACGCCGGCGGGGTCAGCCTGGCGTCACGGCCGGCCGCCCAGCGGGGCTCGGGAACGCAGTGGTCCGACCTCGGCCGGCTGATCGTCGGCGCGCCGGCCGTGGCGCTCGACGCCGCCGGCCGCCGCGTCGTCCTGGCGCTCGGGCCGGATGCCGTCCTGCGCACCGCGCGGCAGGCCGATCCCGGAGCCGACAGCCCCTTCGGCCCCTGGCAGCAGGCCGGGGACTGAGCGACCGGCAGGCCGGGGACTGAACCACCGGCGGGCCGGGGCCGAGCGGTGACCGGCGGACCGCACGCCCGGGCGGCCGGGGGCCGGACCCGTCCGGCGACCCCCCGACCCCCGCGGCCGCTCAGCCCTCCGCGGCGAGCCCGGGCACGGCGGTGTCGAGCGCGAGGGTGACCTGGTCCAGCAGGCCGCGCAGCGCGGCCATCTCCTCGACGGGCAGACCGGTGGCAGCCAGCAGCCGGCGGGGCACCCGGCCGGCCCGCTCGCGCAGGGCGGAGCCCTCGCCGGTGAGGCTGACGGTGACCGAGCGCTCGTCCTCGGGGCTGCGCTCGCGGCGCACCAGACCGGCCGCCTCCAGCCGCTTGAGGAGCGGGGAAAGGGTGCCCGAGTCGAGCCGGAGGTGCTCGCCGATCCGCTTGACCGGCAGGTCGCCGTGCTCCCAGAGGACCAGCATGACCAGGTACTGCGGGTAGGTCAGGCCGAGGTCCTTCAGCAGCACCCGGTAGACGCTCCCGAAGGCGCGGGAGGCGGCGTTCAGCGAGAAGCAGATCTGCCGGTCCAGGCGGAGCAGATCGGCGTCGTCGGGCAGGTCGGGCAGCTCGGGCAGCTCGGTCGTGGCGCTCATGGCTCCATGGTAGCGACGCCGCACGCACCATTGAGTTGTGCGCAATTGAATTGCGTGCTCTACTTGTCCTCGGCAGGCGGCCCGCCGGACCGCCGCACCGAGACGTCGAACCGCAGGACGGAAGGGAACGGACATGGACGCGCTCTACACCGCAGTCGCCACCGCCAACGGCCGGGAGGGCCGGGCCGTCAGCTCCGACAGCCGGCTGGACCTCGCCCTGGCGATGCCCCCCGGCCTCGGCGGCAGCGGGGAGGGCACCAACCCGGAGCAGCTCTTCGCGGCCGGCTACGCCGCCTGTTTCGCCAGCGCGCTGGGCCTGGTCGGCCGACAGGCGAAGGTGGACACCGGCGACGTGTCGGTGACCGCCGAGGTGTCCATCGGCCGGGACGGCGAGGGCTTCGGCCTCGCCGTGGTGCTGCGGGTGGAGCTGCCCGACGCCCTCGCGGGCGAGACCGGCGAGCTGCTGGTCAAGAAGGCGCACGAGGTGTGCCCGTACTCCAACGCCACCCGGGGCAACATCCCGGTCGAGCTCGTCGTCGAGTAGGCGGAAGCCGCAAACGGGCGGTCGAGGGACGACTGGTCGACTTGTCGACCTTCGGGCGCCCGCCGGGGCCCCGTCGCGCAGGTGCGCGGCGGGGCCCCGGGCGTCAGCCGGCCGGCCTCTCGGGCGGCTGGGGCGGCGCGGGCGGAACCGGCGGTGGACCGCCACCGGGCCCACCGCCCGGCCCACCGCCCGGCCCGCCGTGAGCCTCCCGCAGGACCGCCAGGCGGTGCCGGTACTCCTCCGCGTCGATCTCACCGCGCGCGAACCGCTCCGCGAGGACCTGCTCGGGCACCGGCACCGGCGGCGCCCCGCCCACCGGCCCGGCCGGGCCCGACGGACCGGCGGCCCACGGGCCTCTGGACGGCGGCGCGGCCGACCGCGACTGCCGGACCAGGACCACCGCGACGGCCACCAGCGCCAGCAGCACCAGCAGCAGCCCCAGCGCCATCAGCCCGAGGCCCCACCCTCCGAACCCATGGCCGTAGCCATGGCCGTTCCAGTGCGTCATCACGACCTCCTCACCACCCCGGCGAGCAGGCAACGGCCGTGACGACCGGCCCGCACCGCGGCGATCGGCGCCCCACCACCATCGTGCGCCCGTGCCCGTCGGAGCGGCGTCAGGAAGCGAACCGCACCGGCAGCCGGCAGCCGGCAGCGCCGGGAAACCGGCGCCGCCGCGAAGCGGGCCGCGGCAGGGCACGCGGAACCCGCGAGCCTACGCCGCCCGACGCCCGCCGGGCCGGGAAACCCCCGGGCACCGGCCCCACCCGGACCGGGCCGGGTAGCGTTCGCCCCATGAACCACCACCCGCCGGCCGACGACCGCGAGCGCCTCGTCGCGGCCGGGGTACTGCTCCGCTACCAGGACCACCGCCCCCACCCCGCCCTCGGCCACTCCCCCATCGCCTACGTCTCCACGGCGCTCTGGTTCGAACTCACCGCACTGGCCATCGTGCCCGCCGCGGCGGCGGCGACCGCGCACGCGCTGCTGCGCTCCATCGCCGCCGACGCCCTGGACGCCGCGCTCGCGCCCGGCAACGAGTCCGCACCGCGCGACGACCTCTACGTCACGCACCCCGCCCACATCGGCCCGTACCGCCGGGTGGTCTGGTTCCAGCGCTCGGGGCCGCGCCGTCTGATCACCGCGATGTTCCCGCCCGAATCCTGATCACGGGCGCCGCACGAGCGAGCACCGCCTCACGGATGCCGCGGCGCCCCGGTGCCCGCGCCGCCGCGCTCGACCCGCAGGCTGTGGCAGGTCCAGCCGAGCCGGTCCGGCCCGAAGGCCGGCGGCCGGGCGTGGTAGGTGCCGTCCGAGACCGAGAGGTTGACGATCAGGTACGCGTGCCAGCCGCTGCCGACGCCGCGGCGGTCGGCGTGCACGAGGGTGTCGTCGACGAACCAGTCCACCGAGTGCGCGCCGAAGACGGTCCGCAGGCCGAAGGTGGCGCCGGGGGCTATGCCCGCGTCGGCCCCGTGCCAGTACCGGTAGCCGCCCCGGACGTGGTTGGAGATCTCCAGCAGGTCCGGGTTGTCGGGGTGGTACTCGAACACGTCGATCTCGTTGCCGCCGTCCCGCCACGTCCAGATCGCCGGCCAGGCGCCCACCTCGACGGGCAGGGTGACCCGTGCGCTGAGGGTGTCGCCGGTGCGGACCTGGAAGCCCTCCGGGCTGCCCTCGGTGGTGAGCAGGCTGCACGTCCACAGCTCGCCGCCCTGCCGCCGGGTCGCGGTGAACAGGCCGCCGGGGCAGTAGGCGCGGCCGAGGAAGTCGAGTTTGTGGTCACCCCGGTTGGTCGGCCCCATCCGCGGATAGGCGCTGCTGCGCCCCGCGACCCACTGGCTGGTCGATGTGAAGTCCGCGTCGAACACGACGGCCACGGCTGCCTCCCCGGTACCCGGCGGCGCGGCGGCCCGCTACCGCCGCACACGCCGAGTGAGATACCCGGTACGCAGCGCAATATTCGAAGCGGACGCTCCGAGTCCGGCCGGACACCCGGCCGAACGGCGCGGACGCCGACCCGACGCGCGGGAGCCGGCGCGGCGCGCGCGGCGCGCGGGATCAGCCGATCGGCGCGGGCGTGTCGTTCCCGCGCGCGTCGCCGTCGCGCGCATCACCTTCGCGTATGCCACCGTCGCGCGCGTCGCCGTCGCGCGCCTCCCCCGGTCCGATCGGGGAACCGCTCTCCGGGCCCAGGTCACCGAAGCTGTCGGCGCTCATCCGGTCGGTCACCGAGACGACGCCGTCCACCGAACGGCACAGGTTCAGCACGATCGGGACGAGATACGGCTCGGGCACGGTACCGCTGAGCACCACCCGCCCCTGGTCGACCTCGACGCCCACCTCGGCGGGGCTCACCCCCTCGATCCGGCCGAGCACCTCCTCCACGATCTCCCGGCGGATCACCCGGTCCTCCCGCAGGAAGACCCGCAGCAGGTCGCCCCGGCTGACCATGCCGAACACCCGGCCGTCCGGGTCCAGCACCGGCAGCCGCTTCACGCCGTGCCGGCTCATCATCCGGGCCGCCACGACCACACTGGCGTCCGGGGTGGTGCACACCACCGGGCCGGTCATCAGGTCCGCGGCGGTCACCGCGCCGCCCGGGCCGGTCCGGGGGAGCTCCGGCGGCGGCATGTGGCTCCCCTGGTCCTCCTGGGCGGCCAGGGTGAGCAGCAGGTCCGCCTCCGAGACGATGCCGAGCGGCCGGCCGTCGCCGTCCACCACCGGCACGGCGGTGATGTCGTACTCGGCCAGCAGCGCGACGATCTCCCGGAAGCCGGTCTGGGGGGCGACCTGGACCACGGGACTGGTCATCACTGATTCGACGGTGGCATGCCGCACGCCGGTTCACCTCGTCCGCAGGCGTGGTCCGACCGGACCCCTGTCGTCCGATCGGCTGTACCAGGAGCATCTCCCCCGGCCGGGCGCTCCGCCAGGGGCCAAGGGGCTGAACCGGCGGGACCAAGGGCCCCTCCGGCCCTACCCGTCGCCTACCCGCCACCCGGCCGCCGCCTCCCCCGGACAGCTCCGGACGGCACCGGACGGCATCGGGCCACCCCGCCCGCGCCCCACCGCACCCCGCCACCAGGCCGGACCGCGTTGCGCCGAACGGGCGACGCGCGGGCGGCCCCGTGCGGTGGGCCCGCGTGACGGCGGAGAGGCACCACCCGGCCCGCCCTCAGGAGGGCCGGACCGGCCGAGGCCCGACGACGCACGCCACGGCCACGTTGCCGCGCCGGGCGACGAACCCGCCGTTGCCGGGCCCGGACTCGGAGACCGTGGACGCGCTGCGCAGCCGCCGAGGGTCCGCCGCCGGTCCCCCGGCGGCCCGGACCGCCCTGGGCCGGACGGGCGAGTCCCCGGCCGCCCCGGTGCGGGCCGGCCGCGCTGCGGAGATCATCGTGGCGACCAGCCGCAGACCGCTGCCCGGGAGCCACCGTGACCGACCCCGCCCCCCTCGTCCCCGCCGGCCCGCTGCACTGCCTGGTCACCGGGGCCACCGGCTACATCGGCGGCCGGCTGGTGCCGGAGCTGCTGGACGCCGGGCACACCGTGCGGTGCCTGGTCCGCGACCCGGACCGGCTGCGGGACCACCCCTGGCGCGGGCGGGTCGAGGCCGTCGCCGGGGACGTCACCCGCCCGCAGAGCCTGGCCGGCGCGTTCGCCGGGATCGACGTCGCCTACTACCTCGTGCACGCGCTCGGCACCGGCCCCGGCTTCGAGGCCACCGACCGGGCCGCCGCCGAGGCCTTCGGGCGGGCGGCGGCCGCGGCCGGGGTGCGGCGGATCGTCTACCTGGGCGGACTCGCGCCCGCCGGGGTGCCGGCCGGCAAGCTCTCGCCGCACCTGCGCTCGCGGGTCGAGGTCGGGCGGGTGCTGCGGGCCGGCGGCGTGCCGACCGCCGAACTGCGGGCCGCGGTGATCATCGGCTCGGGCTCGGCCTCCTTCGAGATGCTCCGGTACCTCACCGAGCGCCTCCCGGTGATGGTGACCCCGCGCTGGGTGGACACCCGGATCCAGCCGATCGCCGTGCGGGACGTGCTGCGGCTGCTGGTCGGGGCCGCCGGGCTGCCGCCCGAGGTGAACCGCGCCTTCGACATCGGCGGGCCCCAGGTGCTGACCTACCGGCGGATGATGGAGCGCTACGCGGCGGTGGCCGGGCTGCCGCGCCGGCTGATCCTCGCCGTCCCCGTCCTCACCCCCCGGCTCTCCAGCCTCTGGGTCGGCCTGGTGACGCCGGTGCCGAGCTCGATCGCCCGGCCGCTGGTGGAGTCGCTGCGTCACGAGGTGGTCCGCGGCGAGCACGACCTCGACCGGTACCTGCCGCCGCCCCCGGGCGGCATGGTCGGCTTCGACGCGGCGGTCGGGCTCGCGCTGCGCCGGATCCGGGACGCGGACGTCGCCACCCGCTGGTCCTCCGCCTCGCTGCCCGGCGCCCCGAGCGACCCGCTGCCGACCGACCCGGACTGGGCCGGCGGAAGCCTCTACCAGGACGTCAGGGAGCTGCGGGTGGACGCCGCTCCGGCGGCGCTGTGGCGGGTCGTGGAGGGGATCGGCGGGGAGAACGGCTGGTACTCCTTCCCGCTCGGCTGGGCCGTGCGCGGCTGGGTCGACCGGCTGGTCGGCGGGGTGGGGCTGCGCCGGGGGCGGCGGGACCCGGCGCGGCTGCGGGTCGGCGAGTCGCTCGACTTCTGGCGGGTGGAGGAGATCGAACCGGGGCGGCTGCTGCGGTTGCGCGCGGAGATGCGGCTGCCGGGGCCGGCCTGGCTGGAGCTCACGGTCGCGCCGGACGGCGCGGGCGGCAGCCGCTACCGGCAGCGGGCGCTGTTCCACCCGCGCGGGCTGGCCGGGCACGCGTACTGGTGGGCGGTGGCGCCGTTCCACGCCGTGGTGTTCGGCGGGATGGCCCGGCGGATCACCGAGCAGGCCCTCCGCGAGCCCCGGGACGGGCCGGCGGGCGGCTCAGCGTGAGTGGCGCAGCTCCTCCAGCTCGCCGGTCATCCGGCCGAGGAAACGGGCCACGGCGGCGAGCTCACCGGGCGTGAACTCGGCGCGGACCGCCTCGGTGCGGCGGGCGACCGGGGCGAACCACTCGGCCGCCATCCGGCCGGCGCCGGGAAGGTAGTGCACCAGGACCAGCCGGCGGTCCGCCGCGTCACGGGTGCGGCGGATGTGCCCGGCCCGCTCCAGGCGGTCCAGCACCGCGGTGACGGCGCCCGAGGAGAGGTTGAGCTCCTCGCCGAGCCGCCCGGGGGTGATGCCCGGGGACGCCGCGGTGGGGTCCCCGGCCCGCATGATCGCGAGCAGGGCCTGCACGTCGGTGGTGTGCAGGCCGCTGGCGGCGGCGAAACCGTGGCCGAGCAGGTTCATCTCGGAGGCGAGGTCCTGCAGCAGCCGGCCGAGCTCCGGTGTGCCGTGCGAGCTCTGCTGCTCCCCCTGCTCCGCCAAGGCGTGTTCTCCGGTTGCGTACGACGTCGGGCCGACCCGTTCAGCCTAACGGTGCCGCCGCGGCGCGGAGAGCGGCCCCCGGGGTGCCGGGGCCCGCCTCGTCGCGCGCGCGGCTCACACCCCCGGGCCGACCCGTTCACCCGACGGCCGCGGGTCCGCCGGGGCGGGAGCCGCCGGGCCGGCCGCCGCGCGGCCGGTACGGGCCGGCCACCAGACCCGGTCACCGAGGTCCCGGACCAGGGCCGGCACCAGCAGCGAGCGCACCAGCAGGGTGTCCAGCAGCACGCCGAAGGCCACGATGAAGGCGATCTGGGCGAGGAAGGCCAGCGGGATCACCCCGAGCGCGGCGAAGGTCGCGGCCAGCACCACGCCCGCCGAGGTGATCACCCCGCCGGTCGCGGTGAGCCCGCGCAGCACCCCCTCCCGGGTGCCGGAGCGCAGCGCCTCCTCGCGGACCCGGGTCATCAGGAAGATGTTGTAGTCGACGCCGAGCGCGACCAGGAACACGTACCCGTAGAGCGGCACCGAGGGGTCCACGGCGGAGAACCCGAACACGTGCGGGAAGACCACCGCGCTCACGCCGAGCGTCGCCAGGTAGGAGAGCGCGACCGTCGCGGCCAGCAGCACCGGCGCGAGCAGCGAGCGCAGCAGCAGGACGAGGACGGCGAGCACGCACAGCAGCACGACCGGGGTGATGAGGGTGCGGTCGTGCGCGGCGGTGGTGCGGGTGTCGTCCTGCTGCGCGGTGTAGCCGCCGACCAGCGCCCGCGCGTCGGGGACGGCGTGCACCGCCTGCCGCAGCCGGTGCACGGTGGCGATCGCCTCGTCGCTGTCGGCCGGGTCGGTGAGCGTGGCCTCCAGCCGGACCCGGCCGTCGACGACCAGCGGTGCGCCGCCCGGCGCACCGGCGGTGGTGGCGCGGACGCCGGCCACCCCGGGAACGGCGGCGGCCGCGGCGGTGACGGCCTCCGCGCGGTCGGCGGCGGCGATCACCACGGCCGGGTTGCCGCTGCCGCCGGGGAAGTGTGCGGAGAGCAGCCGCTGGCCGGCCACCGAGGGCTGGGCCTTGACGAAGAGTTTGCTCTGCGGCACGCCGCCGGCGTCCAGGGTGGGGGCGAGGGCGGCCAGCGCCGTCAGCACGGCGAGGCTCGCCGCCCACAGGGCGCGCGGGCGGCGGGCGACCAGCGCCGCGACCCGGGTCCAGACCGGGTGCACCGGGGCCCGGCCGTCGGCGGCCGGGCGGGCCGGCCAGTAGGCGGCGGGCCCGGCCAGCACCAGGGCGGCGGGCAGGAAGGTGAGCGCGGAGAGCACGGCGCAGCCGATGCCGATGGCGCCGACCGGGCCGAGCGCCCGGTTGTTGGTGAGGTCGGAGAGCAGCAGTACCAGCAGGCCGAGCGCGACGGTGGCGCCGGAGGCGGTGACCGGCTCGACGGACTGCCGCCAGGCGGTGCGCATGGCGGCGAACCGGTCGCCGTGCAGGTGCAGTTCCTCGCGGAAGCGGGCGGAGAGCAGCAGGCCGTAGTCGGTGGCGGCGCCGATGACCAGGATCGACAGCAGGCCCTGGACCTGGCCGTCGACGGTGACCAGGCCGTGGTCGGCGAGCAGGTAGACCAGCGCGCAGGCGATGCCGAGGGCGAAGACGGCGCCGAGGATGACCAGCAGGGGCAGCAGGACGGCGCGGTAGACGGCGAGCAGGATCAGCAGGACCACGCCGAGCGCGACCCCGAGCAGCAGGCCGTCGATGCCGGCGAAGGCGCCGCCGAGGTCGGCCAGGATGGCGGCGGGTCCGGCCACGCCGACGGTGGTGCCGGGGACGCGTTCGGCGAGTGCGCGGACGGCGCGCACGGTGTCACCGGTCTCGCGGCCGAGGTCGGCGCGCAGCTGGACGACGCCCTGCACGGCGAGGCCGTCGGCGGAGGGGAGGGCGGGCGAGACGCGTCCGGTGGCGCCGGGCAGCGCGGCGGCGTCGTGCAGGGCCTGGGCGGCGGCGGCGCGCCGGGTGTCGTCGAGGGGGCCGGTGCGGCTCTCCCAGACGACGATGACGGGCAGGGCGTCCCCGGCCCGGAAGTCCGCGCCGAGCCGGGCGGCCTCGGTGGATTCGGCGCTGCGGGGCAGGAAGGCGGCCCGGTCGTTGGTGGCGACCTCGCCGAGCCGGCCGGCGTAGGAGCCGAAGGCGCCGCCGAGGCCGAGCCAGACGATCAGCAGGGCGAGCGGGACGAGCAGCCGGGCGCGGCGCGGCCGGGCGGGGGGTGCGGCCGGGTCGGCGGAGGCGGCGGGACGGTCAGCGGGCATGGCGGGGCGCCCTCCGGGATGCGGCGGGGTGGCGGACAGCCCGGATCATATCTCTCGACCGTCAAGAGACTTGACGGGCGGAGAGACCTCGCGGCCGCGCCAGGAGTCCGGCCACCGAGAGCGCTCCCCAGCCGACCGAGACCGCGACCGCCATCACCCGGTGCCGCCGGGCCGGGAGGGCGGTGGCGAGCAGGGCGGCGTCGCCGAGGTCGGAGGCGATCCGGACGGCGGTGGCGGTGCGCAGCGCGGCGTCGTTCGGGGCGAGGGCCATGGCGAGGCCGCAGGCGGCGTCGCGCAGGGCGAGCGGGCGCAGGCAGGCGGCGACCTCGGCCGGCACCGAGCCGTCGGGCGCGGTGAGGCCGGAGGGGCGGGCGAGCAGGGCGGGCCGGCGGGCGACGGCGAGTCCGTAGACGGCGGTGGCGGCGCCGGTGAGGCGCAGCAGGCGCTGGTGCATGGCGGTGGTCTCCCGGGACGGGCGGCGGACGGGGTGCGACCAGTGTGCCGACCCGGGGCGCGGGACGCGCCGACGGCCCACCGGTGCGGAACCGGCGGGCCGTCGGCGGCCGCCCGGGAGGCGGCGGGGGCGTCAGGAGACGCGCTTGATCTGCCAGGAGTTGTTGTTGAAGCTCGGGACGGCGGAGTACTGGCAGCTGCTGTTGTAGAACGCGGACAGCTGCACCCAGCCGGCCGGCGGGAGCGTGGAGGAACAGACGTTCAGGGTGGTGCCGATCGGCAGCCCGGCGGCCTGCTTGATCTGCTTCTTGTTGGGGCTGAAGGTCGACGAGCAGCTGATGTCGTTCCACCACTGGACGTCCACCCAGCCGGTCGGGGTGAGCTGGCTGCTGCAGACGTTCTGGGTGTCGCCGGGGGCGGCGTGCGCGGTGGTGGCGGTCAGGGTCAGCGCGGCGGCGGCGCAGCCGACGGCCAGGGCGGCGGCACGAAGACGGGACACGGAGCGGCTCCTCTCCACGGCGCGGACGGTCCGCGCCGGCCACCCATTCCTATCGGCGGGAACATGACACGGGCAGTGGCTTTCCGGCCCGGTGCGCCCGCGCACGCGTCGCGTTCGCGACGGTTGACAGTGCGCCGGCGCACTTGTTCGCGGCATATGCACGACCCGTCGGCACCCCGGCCGGGCCCGGACACGCCGACGGCCCACCGGTGGTGGGCCGGTGGGCCGTCGGCACGCTGCCCGCGGGGCGTCAGGCGACGCGCTTGATCTGCCAGGAGTTGTTGTTGAAGCTCGGGCTGACCGAGTACCGGCAGCTGCTGCTGTAGAACTCGGACAGTTGCACCCAGCCGGCCGGCGGCAGCGCCGACGCGCAGACGTTGAGCGTGGTGCCGATCGGCAGGCCGTCGACCTGCTCGATCTTCTTCGTGTTGGGGCTGAAGGTCGAGCCGCAGCTGAAGTCGTTCCACCACTGCACGTCGACCCAGCCGGAGGGGGTGAGCTGGCTGCCGCACACGGTCTGGATGTCGCCGGGCGCGGCGTGCGCGGTGGTGGCGGTCAGGGTCAGCGCGGCGGCGGCGCAGCCGACGGCCAGGGCGGCGGCACGAAGACGGGACACGGAGCGGCTCCTCTCCACGGCGCGGACGGTCCGCGCCGGCCACCCATTCCTACCGGCGCACCCATCGGCACGGACAGTGACTTTCCGGTCCGGCCGCCGGGGCACCCATCGCGTCGGCGGCAACCGAAGGCCCGCCCGCGCCCAGGGATCCGGGGACACGGGCGGGCCGGGCGGGGCGGGCGGGCCGGGCGGGGCGGCGGGGCGTCAGCCGGTGATCGGCGCGACGTCCAGGCGGATGTGGTCGACGGCCCAGAACCAGTTGTTCCCGGCGTCGTACATCCGGAACTTGAGCGTCACGCTGCGGGCGCCCGCCGGGACGGCGAACTGCTTGGCGACGAAGGTGTTCTGGACGTCCTTGCCGGCGTTGTCGTTGCCGGTGGCGTCGGAGCTGTAGAACACCAGACGGGTCTCGGCGCCGTTGTCGAAGACCGCGGTGACCGCGGCCTTCTGCGGGGCCTCCTGCCGGTAGTGCGAGTCGAAGCCCAGGTACAGGGTGGTGGCGCCGGCCGGGACGGGCACGGCGGGCGAGACCAGGGTCGAGTCGAAGACGCCCTTCTTGGACGGCGAGCCGGTGTCGTCCCAGTCGTCCGGGTCGGCGACGGCCAGGATGCCCAGGCCCCGGGTGAAGTTGCCGCGGTCCTGGCCGGCCGGGTTGGACCACTCGCGCTTGGTGTGGAAGGTCCAGCCCTGGAGGCGGGTGGTGCCCTGCGGCATGCCCGGGGCGTTGACCACCGACCAGCCCTGCGGTGCCTGCGCCGTCCAGCCGAGCACCCCGCCGACCGGCTGGAGCGCGCCGGCCAGCGACTCGAAGTCCTCGCCGAGCAGGTGGCCGGCCATCACCGGGGCGGTGCGGGCGGCGAGTTCGCCGTCGGCGACGGCGAAGCGGTCGCCGGCCTGCGCCCGGGCGGTGACCAGCACCCGGTGGGTCGCGCCGTCCGGCAGCCGGGCGGGCGGGGTGACGTCCCACTCGGCGGTGGCGGTGGCCCCGGCGGCGAGCGAGGCGGGCGCGGCGGTGACGGCGGTGACCGTCCAGCCGGCCGGGACGACCGGCTGCGCCTCCAGCGCGGTGAGCGCGGTGGTGGCGGTGAAGCGGGCGGTCACCCGGGCCGGGCGGCCGGGCAGCAGGATCGCCTCGTCGATGGTGGTGGAGGCGGCCTTGAGCGCGACGTCCACGGCCAGCGGGTCGGCCAGGCCCATCGCCGGGTCGGTGAGCAGGTGCTCGCCGTCCCAGGGGAAGCGGCCGGCGATCCGGCGGCGGAAGCCCAGTTCGCCGCGGACGCCGACGGCGACGTCGTACCAGCCCTCGGGGCCGACCTTGACGTTGACGGTCCTGTCGTCGCCGGCCGCGACCCGGACCTCGCGCAGGCCGTCGCCGTAGGCGAGGTCGCCGACCAGGAAGGTCTGGGCGGTGCGCGAGCGGTTGATCACGTCCACCTCCAGCACCTTGCCGTTCTTCTCCTCGGACAGCGAGATCTCGTAGGGCGCGTCCACGGTGCCGCGCAGGTGCCAGAGCGCGCCGTTGGGGCCGTGCACCCGCAGGTCGTAGCCGTCCGGGCCGACCGTCCAGACGTCGGAGAGCCGGGACTTGGCGCCGACGGTGTAGTGGCGCGGCGGGGTGCCGGGCTCGGGGTAGACGGCGAGGACGGCGCCCTGCTTGCCCTGGTTGATGAGGTCGACGGTCAGCTGGTCGCCCTTGAGGCGCGGCTTGACGATCAGGTCGTACGGGGCCGGGCGGGCGGCGCGGGTGCCGCGCTGCTGCTGCGGGAAGACCTGCGGGTCGGGCACGGTGGGCGCGGGCAGCTTGCCGGTGTCGACGACCTTCTGCCGGTTGCCGCTGGTGTCCGGCAGTTCGGGCCAGCGCGGGTCGCGGCCGGAGAAGTCGAAGACGTTGGTGAGGTCGCCGCAGACCGAGCGCCGCCAGGGGCTGATGTTGGGCTCCTGGACGCCGAAGCGCTGCTCCAGGAAGCGCAGCACCGAGGTGTGGTCGTAGACGGTGGAGTCGATGACGCCGCCGCGGGTCCACGGCGAGACGACGATCATCGGCACCCGCACGCCCAGGCCCATCGGGTAGGGGCCGGAGACCACGCTCTCGCCGGCGGGCAGGGTGTCGGACCAGGTGAGCGAGCCGTCGGCGGCCTTCACCCGGTACCTGCCGTCCTGGCTCACCACCCGGTGGTAGGCGGAGCCGCCCTTGCCGACCCGCACGACCACCTCGCCGTCGACCGGCACGGTGGACTTGCCGCGTCCGGTGGCCAGCGGCGGGACGGGCGGCAGGTTGTGGTCGAAGAAGCCGCCGTGCTCGTCGTAGTTGAGGATGAAGACGGTCTTCTGCCACACCTCGGGCTTGGCCGCGAGGGCGGCCAGCAGCCGGGCGGTGAGGTGCTCGCCGTTCGGCGGCGCGTAGTTGGCGTGCTCGGAGAGCGCGGCGGGGGCGACGATCCAGGAGACCTGCGGGAGGGTGTCGGCCCGGACGTCGGCGGCGAAGGCCTCGACCAGGGCGTCGCCCATCGCGAAGGGGTCGTTCTTCTTGGCCGGGTCGCCGACGGCGCGCATGCCGCGCTCGTGGAGCGGCTCACCGGGCTTGGCCTTGACGAAGGGGGTGAACCAGGCGAGCGCGTTGTCGTCGAAGTTGTCCAGCGCCTGGTAGGTCTTCCAGCTGACGCCCGCCTTCTCCAGGCGCTCGGCGTAGGTGGTCCACTCGTAGCCGCCGGGGATCTCGGTGTTGTCGGTGACCGGGGTGTCCCGGACGGTGCCGCCGCTGGTGCCCGTCATGAAGTGGTCGCGGTTGGTGTTGGTGTTGCACTGCACCGACGCGTAGTAGGCGTCACAGGCGGTGAACACCGAGGCGAGCGCGTGGTAGAAGGGCATGTCGGCGCTCTCGTAGTAGCCCTGGCCGAGCCAGCCGCCGGAGCGGCGGGTGACCGAGCCGTCGGCGAGGCCGTCGTTCCAGGCCTTCATCGAGTCGACGAAGCCGAACGCGGGGGCGC
Source organism: Kitasatospora sp. NPDC059462 (assembly GCF_042749955.1). Classification (NCBI taxonomy): domain Bacteria; kingdom Bacillati; phylum Actinomycetota; class Actinomycetes; order Kitasatosporales; family Streptomycetaceae; genus Kitasatospora; species Kitasatospora sp. NPDC059462. Next base: position 44,558 of record NZ_JBHYUU010000015.1, read on the forward strand.
CCTGCTGGTAGGCGTTGGTGTGGGCGGCGTTCATCGCGAAGGGCAGCAGGTAGCCCTCCTTGCGGCTGGGGTCGGGCTGGTGGAAGACCGAGCGGCCGTTGACGCCGCGCACCGCCGCGCGGTCGCCGAAGCCGCGGACGCCGGGCAGGGTGCCGAAGTAGTGGTCGAAGGCGCGGTTCTCCTGCATGAACACCACGACGTGCTGGATGTCCGCCAGCCGGCCGGGGCGGGCCGGCGCGGCGAGCGCCTCGCGCACGCTGAGCGGGAGGGCGGACAGCACGGCGGCCGCCGTCGCGCCGCCGAGCAGGGTGCGGCGCGACAGTTCGGGCTTCGGACTCATCGGGGGTGGCTCCTTGTACACAGCGGGGGTGGTCGGACGCTTTGGTCCAGACCCGTTATGTGTACGGGTCCCAGATGGACGGGAACGGGGGGGTTCGATGGCGCGTCGATGACGGACAGTGAACCCCGAGCTGTACAGACAACTTGGCCCCGCTCGGCACCCCTCGCCGCGACCGTCCGCCCCACCCTTGACCGGGACCCCTCAAGGCGGACCAGCCGCCCGGACACGGAAGGTAGTTGACGAACCGTCGGCAGGCTCCGGCCAGGTCGTGGACAACCCTTGACGAGGCATGTGGTCTGTGGAAATCTCACGGCAGGTCCAGGCCAATGATCTTCGAACGGGGGAGAGGATCGGAGCGTCCGACGCATCAGGGGGGACACCTGGGAGTCGGGTCCGGCCCTGCCTCGGCGTCCTGCCGACCGGTCCGCGGGGCGGGCCGGCCACCCTTCGGCAGCCGCGCCGTCCGACCGCGCCGTGCCGCGTCCGCGCCGCCACGGCCACCGCTCGGACGGGTGCCCCGCAGCATCGTCTCCGACTCCCGAATCGAGCGCAGCATGTCCGACTCCCCCAACCGGCCCGGCCCCTCCTCCGCCGCCGGGGACCCCGCGAGAGCGACGGACGCCACCGGGCCCGCCTCCCCCGCCCAGCACGGGATCTGGCTGACCAGCAGGCTCACCCACGTGCCCGAGGTCTTCCACCTCGCGCTGCGGCTGGCCTTCGACCGGATCGACACCGACGCGCTGGCCCGCGCCGTCACCGCGACCGTCGCCCGGCACCCCGCCCTCACCTCGGCCCTGGTGGAACGGGGCGGCACGCTCCACCTGGTCCCCGCCGGGCGGGCGCCCGCGCTCACCGTCCTCGACACGGCCGCCGACAGCGGCGAGGCGCTCGCCAAGCGGCTCGCCGAGGAGCTCGCCCTCCCCTTCGACCTGGCCGCCGGGCCGCTCGCCCGGTTCACCCTGCACCAGCGGCCGGACGGCGGCGCCGAACTGCTGGTGGTGGCCCACCACGCGGTGTTCGACGGCGCCTCGAAGGACGTGCTCGCCGCCGACCTGGCCGCCGGGTACGCCGCCGCGCTCGCGGACGGGACGCCCGCCGGAGCCGTCGCCGCGGAAGCACCGCAGCCCGTCACCGACCCCGCCCAGCCGGCCGGGCCCGCCGATCCCGCCGCGGCCGAGGCCGCCGCCGCGTTCCACGGCCCGCGCTGGGCCGCCGCCACCGACCCCGTGCTGCCCGGCGGCGCCCGGGCCACCACCGACGCCGGCCCCGGCGAGGCCGTCACCTGGCGACTGGACGGCCCCGCCCGGGCCGCCCTCGACGCCGCCGCCCGGCAGACCGGGGTGACCGTCTTCGAGTTCCTGCTCGCCGCCCTGCACGGCCTGCTGCGCCGCTACGGCGGCGAGGCCGTCCCGGTCTCCGTCCCGGTCTCCACCCGCCGCCCCGAACAGCGCGGCGCCATCGGTCTGTTCGTCAACGAGCTGCCCGTGTACGCGCCGGCCGGCACCGACGCGGACGCCCCGTTCGCGCAGTGGGTCCGGGCCGTGCGCGCCGAGGTCCGGCACCTCGCGGAGCACCGCACCGTCCCCTTCGGCACCGCCGTGGCCGGGCTCACCCCCCGCGCCGGGCTCGCCCCGGTCTCCTTCGGCTACCGCCGCCGCACCACCGCCGACCCGGTCTTCCCCGGCAGCACCACCCGGGTCGACTGGACGGTCTTCCACCACGCGGCCCGCAACACCCTGCACCTCCAGGCCGTGGCGGACCCGCAGGCGGTCGAGTTCTCCCTCCAGTACGACCCGGCCGTCCTCGCCCCGGGCGCCGCCCGCCGGATCGCCGGTCACTACGCCACCCTGCTCGCCGCCGCCGCGGCCGACCCCGGCACGGCGCTCGGCGACCTGCCGCTGCTGGACGCGGCCGAGCAGCGGCAGGTCACCACCGACTGGAACGCCACCGCCCGGGCCTACCCCCGGGAGCGGACCGTGCTCGACCTGGTCCGGGAGCAGGCCGAGGCCGCCCCGGACGCCCTCGCCGTGGTCGCCGGCGAGCAGCGGCTGACCTACCGGGCGCTGCTGCGGCGCGCCGAGCGGCTGGCCGGCGCGCTCGGCGCGGCCGGCATCGGCCGGGGCGACCTGGTCGGCCTGCACCTCACCCGCACCGCCGACCTGCCGGCCGCGCTGCTCGCCGTGCACACCGTCGGCGCCGGCTACCTGCCGCTGGACCCCGGCTACCCGGCCGAGCGGCTGGCCTTCGTGCTCGCCGACTCCGGCGCCGCCCTGCTGCTGGCCGACCGCGAACCGGCGCCCGAGGTGGCCGCCGCCGCCCCGGCGGTGCTCCGCCTCCCCGGGAACGGCGACGCCCCCGCACCGGCCGCGGCCGCCCCCGCCGCGGACGCCCCCGGCCCGCTCGCCTACGTGCTCTACACCTCCGGCTCCACCGGCCGCCCCAAGGGCGTGGAGATCGGCCACCGGGCGCTGGTCAACCTGCTGGGCGCGTTCGCCGAGCGGCTCGGCTCCGGCCCCCGGGACGTCTGGCTCGGCCTCACCTCGCTCTCCTTCGACATCTCCGCCCTCGAACTGCTGCTGCCGCTGACCACCGGCGGCCGGCTGGTGCTGGCCCCGGACGGCCTGGCCGTCGACGGGCCCGGGCTGCGCGCCCTGGTCGAGCGCGAGGGCGTCACCCACGTCCAGGCCACCCCCTCGGGCTGGCGGGTCCTGCTCGGCGCCGGGCCGCTGCCCGCCGGACTCACCGGCCTGGTCGGCGGCGAGGCCCTGCCGCTGCCGCTGGCCCGCGAGCTGCGGGCCGCCACCGTCCGGCTGCTCAACGTCTACGGGCCGACCGAGACCACCATCTGGTCCACCTGCGCCGAACTGCCGCCCGCCCCGGAGACCGTCCGGATCGGCCGGCCGATCGCCAACACCCGCGCGTACGTGCTGGACGCCCGGCGCCGGCCGCTGCCCGTCGGGGTGCCGGGCGAGCTGTACCTGGGCGGCGACGGGCTCGCCGAGGGCTATCTCGGACGGCCCGAACTGACCGCCGAGCGCTTCGTCGCCGACCCGTTCGGTGCGGACGGCGACCGCCTCTACCGCACCGGCGACCTGGTCGCCTGGAGCCCGGAGGGGGACCTGGAGTTCCTCGGCCGGCTCGACGACCAGGTCAAGATCCGCGGCCACCGGATCGAGCTGGGCGAGATCGAGTCCGCGCTGCTCGCCCACCCGGCCGTCGCCGAGGCCGCCGCCGCGGTGCACCGGGAGGGGGAGGACGGGGAGCCGTTCGTCGCCGGCTACCTCGTCCCGGCCACCGGGAGCGGCACCGCCGGAAGCACCGCCGCCGGGAGCGCCGTGCCCTCCCCCGCCGACCTGCGGGCCTTCCTCCAGCAGTCGCTGCCCGGCGCCGCCGTCCCGCAGCGCTTCCTGGTGCTCGACCGGCTGCCGCTGACGCCCAACGGCAAGCTGGACCGGCGCGCGCTGCCCGTCCCGCCGGTGCCCGTCGAGGCGCCCGCCGGGCCGGCCGGCGGACAGGAGCACGACGAGGTGCTCACCACCGTCCTCGGCGTCTGGTCCGAGGTGCTGCGGCTGCCCGACCTCGGCCCCGAGGAGGACCTCTTCGAGCTCGGCGGACACTCCCTGACGATCATTCAGATCACCGCCAGGATCCGCGACCTGCTCGGCGTCGAGCTGGACTTCGACGTCTTCTTCGCCACCCCGACCCCGCTCGGCATCGCCGCGGCCGTCCGCGAACTCCGCTGACCCGCGGGAGGCCCGCCCGGGCCTCCCGCACCCGCTCCCGCGCCTCCCTCCCTGCGCCCTCGCCCCCCTCCCCCGCGGTGGCCCGGCCCCGGCGATCCCGCCCCGGGCCCGCCCCGCCACCGCCCCGACGTGCGCCGAATGGAACACCCGATGACCGACCTCCAGGACCCCGCCTCCGGGCTGTCCGCGACCAAACGCGCCCTGCTCGCCCAGCGGCTGCGCGCCGCCGCGGCCGGCCCGGCGGACGCCCCCGGCCCCGCCCCCGCGAACACCGTCCCCGCCCGGCCCCCGGGCGCCGAGGTGCCGCTCTCCAGCGGCCAGGAACGGCTCTGGTTCATGGACCAGTTCGCCCCCGGCTCCACCGCCTGGGCGCTCGCCCCGGCCCGCCGGCTGCGCGGCCCGCTCGACCGCACCGCCCTGGACGCCGCCCTCGCCGACCTGATCGCCCGGCACGAGGCCCTGCGGATGTCCTTCCCCGCCGACCCCGAGGGCACCGCGTCGGTCCGGATCGCCGAACCCGGGCCGTGCGCGGCCGAGTTCGTCGACGCCACCGACGACCCCGACCCGGCCGCCCGCGCCGCGCGGGAGCTCGGCGCCCGGGTGGCGCAGCCCTTCGACCTCGGCGCCGGGCCGCTGCTGCGCGCCCTGCTGGTGCGCACGGGCCCGGACGAGCACGTGCTCGCCCTGGTCATGCACCACATCGTCAGCGACGGCTGGTCGCTCGACCTGCTGCACCGCGAGCTCGACGCCCTGTACGCCCGGCACGCCCACGGCACCCCGGACCGGCTTCCCGACCTCCCGGTGCAGTTCGGCGACTACGCCCGCTGGCAGCGCGAGCGCCTGGCCGGCGAGGCGCTGTCCGCCTCCCGGGCGCACTGGCGCGAGGAGCTGCGCGACGTCCCGGCCCTGGAGCTGCCCACCGACCGGCCCCGGCCGCCGGTGCTGACCTTCGAGGGGGCCGCCACCGAGTTCCACTGGAGCCCCGAACTCGGCCGGGGCGTCGCCGCGTTGGCGCGCGCCTCGAACGCCTCCGGCTACATGGTGCTGATGGCCGCCCTGCAGGCCCTGCTCGGGCGCCACGCCGGTCAGCGGGACTTCGCGATCGGCTCGGCCGTCGCCGGCCGCCTGCACCGCGAACTGGAGGGCGTGGTCGGGCTCTTCGTCAACATGCTGCCGATCCGGGCGCGGCTGGAGGGCGACCCGACCTTCGGCGAACTGCTCCGCCGGGTGCGCGGCACGACGCTCGACGCGTACACCCACCAGGAGGTGCCGTTCGAGCAGATGGTGGCCGACCTCGACATCGAGCGCGACGTCAGCCGCTCCGCCGTCTTCCAGGTCAGCTTCGCCTTCCAGAACTACGGGGACCGCGGCGCCGCCGGCGACCCGGGCTCCCCCGGCGCGCCGAGCGCCGAGAGCTTCGGGCACGAGGCCGCCACCACCCGCACCGACCTCGCCTTCTACCTGCGCGAGAAGTCCGACGGCGGCCTGTACGGGCTGCTCACCTACCGCACCGACCTGTTCGACGCCGCCACCGTGCGACAGCTGGTCGAGCGCTTCGAGCTGCTGGTCACGGCCGCGGTGGCCGACCCGCAGCGGCCCGTCTCCCGGCTGCCGCTGCTCACCCCCGGCGAGCGGCAGGACGTCCTGGAGCGGTGGGCCGCCGGCCCGGCGCTGCCCGACCCGGCCGACGGCCCGCCCACCCTCACCGCCCTGCTCACCGGCACCGCGCGCGCCCACCCGGACCGCCCGGCGCTGGAGTTCGAGGGCCGCACCGTCGACTACCGGGAGCTGGACGAGCGTTCCAACGGCCTCGCCCGGCGGCTGCGGGCGCTCGGCGTCGGACCGGACGACCGGGTCGCGGTCTGCCTGGAGCAGTCGCCCGAACTCGCGGTCGCCCTGGTCGGCGTGCTCAAGGCCGGCGGCGCCTACCTGCCGCTGGACCCGGAGCAGCCGCCCGCCCGCCTCGCCCAGCTGGTCGCCGACGCCGGTGTGCGGGTGCTGCTCACCGACTCGGCGCTGCGCGAGCGCTTCCCCGGCCACGAGGGCGCCGCGCTGCTGCTGGACGTCGATCCGGCGCAGCGCGACCCCGAGCCCCTGGAGGAGGTCTCCGGGCCGGACCACCTGGCCTACGTCATCTACACCTCGGGCTCCACCGGCACCCCCAAGGGCGTCGCCGTCCAACACCGGCAGATCCTCAACTACCTGGCCGGGGTGCGGGAACGGCTGCGGATCGAGCCGGGCGCCGGCTACGGGCTGCTGCAGTCGCTCTCCTTCGACTTCAGCATCACCATGCTCTACCTCGCGCTGAGCACCGGCGGGCGGGTCCACCTGCTGCCGCGCCGCATCGCCGGAGCCGAACTGGCCGAGCGCATCGAGGCGTTGCGGCTCGACTACCTGAAGATGACGCCCTCCCACCTGGCGGCGCTCGGCGCCGACGCCCCGATGGAGCGGCTGCTGCCCCGCCGGGCGCTGGTGCTCGGCGGCGAGGCCTCGGCCTGGCCGTGGGCCGCCGAACTCGCCGCCCTCGGCCGGTGCGCGGTCTTCAACCACTACGGGCCGACCGAGGCCACCGTCGGCGTGACCGTCCACGAGGTCACCGCCGAGGCCGCCGGGCCCGGCAGCACCCCGATCGGCACCCCGCTCGCCGGGGCCCGCTGCCACGTCCTGGACGAGGCGATGCAGCCGGTGCCGCCGGGCGTCACCGGCGAGCTGTACCTGGGCGGCGACCGGCTGGCCCGCGGCTACCTGGGCCGCCCGGACCTCACCGCCGAGCGCTTCGTCGACGACCCGTTCGGCGCGGACGGCGACCGCCTCTACCGCACCGGCGACCTGGCCCGCTGGCGCACCGACGGCACGCTCGACTACCTGGGCCGGGCCGACGACCAGATCAAGGTGCGCGGCTACCGGGTCGAGCCCGGCGAGGTCGAGGCCGCCCTCACCGCCCTGCCCGGCATCACCCAGGCCGTCGTGCTGGCCCGCGGCGAGGGGCTGCGGCAGACCCTGGTCGGCTACCTGGAGCACCCGGGCGACGGCCCCGCCCCGGCCGCGGCCGAGCTGCGCGAGGCCCTGTCCGAGGTGCTGCCGGACTACATGGTCCCGGCCCGCTTCGTGGTGCTGGAGCGGCTGCCGCTGCTGGCCCACGGCAAGGTCGACCGGCGCAACCTGCCCGAGCCCGAGGAGCCCGCCGCGAGCGGCGAGTTCGTCGAACCCGAGGGCGAGGCCGAGGAGTTCGTCGCCAACCTGTGGGCGGAGCTGCTGGGCGTCCCGCGGGTCGGCGCCCTGGACGACTTCTTCGAGCTCGGCGGGCACTCCCTGCTGGCCACCCAGGTGGTCGCCAAGCTGCGCCGCGCCTACCCCGACCTCCCCACCCCCGTCGGGGTGATGGACCTCTTCAAGTACCCCACCGTGCGCCGGCTGGCCGCCCTGGTCAGCGACCCGCACGCCGACCGCGGCCCGCGCAGCCTGCTGCACCTGCTCACCCCGCCCGGCCGCAAGGCCACCGCGAGCCTGGTCTGCGCGCCGTACGGCGGCGGCAGCGCGCTCATCTACAAGCCGCTCGCCGACGCCCTGCCCGACGACTGGGCGCTGCACTCGCTCGCCGTCCCCGGCCACGAGCTGGGCGAGGAGGCGATGGACGTCGACGAGGTCGCCGCGGGCTGCGCCCAGGAGATCCTCGACAACGTCGAGGGGCGCGTCGTCCTGTACGGCCACTGCGGCGTCGGCGTCCGGCTGGCGGTGGAGATCGCCCGGCGGGTGGAGGCGGCGGGCCGCGAGATCGAGGCCGTCCACCTCGGCGGCATCTTCCCCTTCGCCCGGCCGCGCGGACGCGGCGCCGCCGTCGGCGAGTGGTGGGCCCGCACCGCCGACCGGCTGCGCAGCGACCAGGGCATGATCAACGCCCTGGCGGCGGCGGGCCTGGAGACGGACGAGGTCGGCACCGAGCAGCTGCGGCTGATGGTCGCCAACCGGCGGATCGGCACCCGGGAGGCCGAGCAGTACTTCACCCGGCTGTTCGAGGGCATCGAGGACGGCCGGATCGCGGACGGCCGGATCTCCGCCCCGGTGTACGCGGTCTGCGGCGACCGGGACCCGGCCACCGAGTTCTACGAGGAGCGGTACCGCGAGTGGCACCGGCTCAGCGACACCACCGGCGTGGTGGTGCTGGACGAGGCCGGCCACTTCTACCTCAAGTACCGGGCCGCCGAGCTCGCCGAGATCCTCACCACCGTGCACCGCTCGGTGGCGGACGGCACCGAGGAGCGGCACCGGCGCGCCGAGGGCGCCACCTGGTGGCTGGCCGGGCTCTCCCGGCCCGGGGACGCCCCCGAGCAGGCCCCGGCCGCGCGGCCCGTGCGGCCGACCATGCGCCGCTTCCTCGGCGTCGCGGCGGGCCAGCAGATCTCGATGATCGGCTCGGCGCTCACCGAGTTCGCCCTGCCGGTGTGGATCTACCTGTCCACCGGCTCGCTCGCCCAGTTCGGCCTGCTGGCCGCCTGCGGCCTGGTGCCCGGCATCCTCACCGCGCCGCTCGCGGGCGCCCTGGTGGACCGCGGCGACCGGCGCCGGATCATGCTGTACGGCGACGTGGCGGCGGGTTTGACCCAGGCGGTGATGCTGCTCCTCTACCTCACCGACTCCTTGCAGGTCTGGCACGCCTACGTCCTGATCGCGGTGCTGTCGACGGCGCTGACCTTCCAGCGGCTGGCCTGGAACTCGGCGGTGCCCCAGCTGGTCCCGAAACGTTTCCTCGGCCGAGCCAACGGCGTCGTGCAGATGGCCTTCGGCCTCGCCCAGTTCCTGGTCCCGCTGTTCGCCGTCGGCCTGCTGTCGGCGATCGGCCTCGGCGGCATCCTCGTGATGGACGTCGCCAGCTACGTGGTCGCCACCGGTGTCACCCTGGCCGTGCGCTTCCCCGACGTGATGGCCGCGCGGCGGCGCGAGAGCGTCGCCGCCGAGATCCGGGCCGGGTTCCGGCGGGCGCTCGGCAGCCGGCACTTCCGGGCGATGCTGCTGTTCTTCGCCGCCCTCAACATCTTCCTGTCGCCGCTGTTCCTGCTCACCACCCCGCTGGTGCTCTCCTTCGCCCCGCTGGCGGCGGCCGGCTGGGTCTCGGTCGCGGCCGGGCTCGGCGCCGTGCTCGGCGGGCTGACCCTGCTGGTCTGGGGCGGGCCGCGCCGGCTGCGGCTGCGCGGCGTGCTGTTCGCCACCCTCGGCCTGGCGGCCGCCTGCCTGGTGACCGGCCTGCGCCCGAGCGTCTGGCCGGTGGCGCTCGGCGCCTTCGGCATGGCGTACGGGCTGGGGCTGGTCAACGGCGTCTACGCGACGATCGTGCAGACCAAGGTGCCGTTGCGCTTCCACGGCCGGGTGATCGCCGTCAACACCATGGTGGCCTGGTCCACCCTTCCGATCGGTTTCGCCGTGGTCGCACCGCTCGGGCCGCGCCTGGTCCAGCCGTGGATCGAGGAGAACGGCGCGCTGGCCGGTACCGTCGGCCGGCTGATCGGCACCGGCGAGGGCCGCGGCATCGGCCTGCTCTACCTGCTGTTCGGCCTCGCCATGGCGCTGCTGGTGGCCGTCTGCCTGGCCGTCCCGGCGCTGCGCCACTTCGACCGCGACGTGCCCGACGCCGAGCCCGACGACCTGGTCGGCCTGGCCACCCTCTCGGCCCGCACCGGGGCCGCGCCGGCGCCCGCGCCCGTGCCCGCCGTGCCCGCTTCGGCGTCCGCGCCCGTGTCCGTGCCCGCCGTCCCCGCTTCACCTGCCGAACCCGCCGCATCCGCCGCATCCGCCGCATCCGCGCGCCGTACCGGAACCGAGGCCGCCGCCCGATGACCACCACCGACCGGACCGCGGGCGGCGCCCGCCCCGCCGAGGCCGTCCACCCGCTCACCGAGGAACAGCGCCGGCTCTGGTTCCTCCAGCAGCTCCACCCCGCCGACGCCGGCTTCAACATGTACCTGTGCCGCCGGTGGAGCGGCCCGCTGGACGTCGCCGCGCTGCGCACCGCGCTGGAGCGGCTGACGGCCCGGCACGAGCCGCTGCGCACCCGCTTCGCCCTGGACGGCGAGGCCCCGGTGCAGCTGGTCGAACCGCCCGCGCCCGTCCCGCTCGACCTGCTCGCGCTCGCCCCCGGCGCCGCGGAGCAGGACTTCACCGAGGCCTGCCGCCCGGCCGTCAACGCGCCGTTCGAGCTCGCCGGGCGCCCGCCGCTGCGCGCCGTCCTGGTCTCCGCCGGCCCCGACGAGCACGCGTTCGCGCTGGTGGTGCACCACATCGTCTCGGACGGCTGGTCGTTCGGGATCCTCTGGCGCGAGCTGCTCGCGCTGTACCGGGAGGTGACCGGCGAGGCCCCGGCCGATCTCGCGCCGCTCGCCCTGAGCTACGGCGACGTCGCGCGCGCCGAGCAGGAGCGCGCGGCGGCGGGCGGCGCCGAGGCCGCGTTCCGCTACTGGGCGGAGAAGCTGGCCGGCACCGGCCGGCTGCGGCTGCCGCTGGACCGCCCCCGCCCGGCCGAGCCGCAGCACCCGGCGGGCTTCGCCACGGTGGCGCTGGACCCGGAGCTGACGGCAGCCCTGGACGCGCTGGCCCGGCGCGAGCGCTGCACCCCGTTCATGGTGCTGCTCGCCGCCTACCAGTGCGTGCTCGCCCGCTGGACCGGCAGCCACGACTTCGTGGTCGGCACCCCGCTCGCCGGCCGCACCGAGGCGGCGCACGAGGCGCTGGCCGGCTACTTCGCCCGCACCGGCGTGCTCCGCGCCGACCTCACCGGCGAGCCCGGCTTCCGCACCGTGCTGCACCGCGTGCGCACCGCCACCCTCGGCGCGCTCGGCCACCAGGACGTCCCGCTGGAACGGCTCGCCGTCCACCTGGACCTGCCCGCCGAGGCCGGGGCGGCGCCGCTCTACCAGGCGGTGTTCGTCCACCAGAGCCAGTACGACCTGGCCGGCGAGGGCGGCGGCGCCCCGCTGCCCGCCAGGGTGCGCACGGCCTCCATGGACTCCGGCTTCGAGCGCGCCAAGACCGATCTGCTGCTGGACAGCTGGCGCACCCCCGACGGCGGTCTGACGCTCTCCTTCTGCTTCGACCGGGAGGTGCTGGACCCGCAGACGGTGGCCGCGCTCGGCACCCGCTGCCGCGCACTGCTCGCCGCCGCCGTCGAGGACGCCACGGTGCCGCTGCACGGCGACTGGCTGATCGGGGCCGAGGAGCGCGCGGAGCTGCTGGCCCTGGGCACCGGTCCCGCGGCCCCTTCCGACGCCCGCCCGGTGCTCGCCCGCTTCGCCGGGCGGGCCGCCGCCACGCCGGACGCCCCGGCGCTGGAGTGCGACGGCGAGGTCCTCTCCTACGGTGAACTCGACCGCCGCTCCACCGAGCTGGCCGCACGGCTCGGCCCGGTCGCCGGGCAGCTGGTGGCCGTCCGGCTGGCCCCGTCCTTCGCACTGGTGACGGCCCTGCTGGCGATCTGGAAGGCCGGCGCCGGCTACCTGCCGCTCGATCCGGCCCACCCGGAGGAGCGGCGGCGGCTGATGGTCCGCGAGTCCGGCGCCGTCCTGCTGCTGACGGACGAGGGCGGCGAGGGCAGCGAGGACGGCGAGGGCCTGCGCGTCCTTCCCGGCGCGGACCCGGCTCCCGGCGACGACCGCGCCGGCCTCGCCTACGTCCTCTACACCTCCGGTTCCACCGGCACCCCCAAGGCCGTCGCCGTCGACCACGCCGCGCTGGCCGCCCGCGTCGACTGGATGGCCGGCCCGGACGGCTACGCCCTCACGCCCGGGGACCGGATCGTCCAGTTCGCCTCGATCGGCTTCGACACCCACGCCGAGGAGCTCTGGCCCGCCCTCGCCACCGGCGCCCGCGTCGTCCTGCTCCCCGGCGGCGGCCGGACCCTGCCCGAGCTGCTGCGCGGCCCGCGGGGCGCGGACGTCACCGTGCTCGACCTGCCGACCGCCTACTGGGAGGAGCTGGTCTCGCACGACGACCGCACCCCCTGGCCGGCCGCCCTGCGGCTGGTGGTGCTCGGCGGCTCCGAGGTCCGCGCCGACGCCGTCGCCCGCTGGCGGGAGCGGCACGGCGACACCGTCCGGCTGGTCAACACCTACGGCCCGACCGAGGCCACCGTCATCGTCACCGCCGCCGACCTCGGCGCCCCGGACACCCGACGCCGCCCGCCGCTCGGCCGCCCGCTGCCGGGCGTGCGGCTGTACGTGCTGGACGAGCGCGGCGCCCTGCTGCCCCGCGGTTCCGAGGGCGAGCTGCACATCGCCGGCACCGGCCTGGCCCGCGGCTACCTCGGCCGCCCCGACCTGACGGCCGCCGCCTTCCTCGACGACCCGTTCGCGGACGGGGCGATGTACCGCACCGGCGACCGCGCCCGCTGGCGCACCGACGGCACCCTCGACTACCTCGGGCGGGCCGACGAGCAGATCAAGCTGCGCGGCTACCGGATCGAACCGGCCGAGATCGAGGCGGCCCTGACCGGCCGTCCGGACGTCCTGCGGGCCGCCGCGGTGGTGCTCGGCGGCCGTCGCCTGGTGGCCTACGCCGTCCCGGCGCCCGGCGCCGAGCCCGACCCCGCCGCCCTGCGCGAGCACCTCGCCGTACGGCTGCCCGCCTACCTGGTCCCCGACACGGTCGTCCTGCTCGACACCCTGCCGCTGACCCTCAACGGGAAGCTGGACACGGCGGCCCTCCCCGAACCGGACCAGGCCTCCGCGCGCCCGTACGTGGCGCCGCGCACCGACGCCGAGCAGTTGGTCACCCAGCTGTGGCAGGAGGTCCTGGGGGTGCCCCGGGTGGGGGCCCTCGACGACTTCTTCGAACTCGGCGGGGACTCGCTGCTGGTCACCCGGGTCGTCGCCCGGATCCGGGCGGGCGTCGGTCTGGAGGTTCCGATCCGGGACGCCTTCGAACTCTCCACCGCCGCCGCGCTCGCGGCCCGCGTCGAGGAACTCCTCGTCGCGGAGATCGAGGCCCTGAGCGAGGACGAGGCGGCGGAGCGGCTGTCCGACTGATCACGACCGGGGCGCAGGCGTCCGCCCGGACGCCTGCGCCTCGGCGGCGGCCTTGAGGGCGGTCAGCCAGCCGTCCAGGCCCGCCTTGAGGATCGCGGTCGCCACCGGCACGTCGGCGTCCACCTGCGGGCCGGTGTGGGTCTCCTCGGTGCTGACCTTCACCCCTCCCCCCTTGACCGCGGCGAAGCGCCAGACGTGCACGCCGTCGATGTGCACGCCCTCCCCCACCGCCGGACCGGTCCAGCGGATGCAGGCGCCCTGCTCGACCTGCCGCACGGTCGAGGTGATGTCCAGAGCGGTCGCCGGGATCCCGGTCCCGGGCGGCACCGGCGTCGTCCAGCGGAACGCCGACCCGGCGCGGAAGCGGCCGTGGTCGAGGCGCTCGGCGCCGGTGACGGGCTGCTGCCAGGACGGCCAGCGGTCCACGTCGGTCTGGAGCCTCCAGATCACGCCCAGCGGTGCGTCGATCACGGTCTCCGTCCGGTACCGCACCTGCGCGGCGGGGTCGACGCCCGCACCCCGGCAGGTCAGCCCCTTGGCCGCCGCGGGCACCGCGGGCACCGCGGGCGCGCCGAGCACCCCGACGACCAGCGGAATCGTGATCACAGCGGCCCGGATTCCCACCATGGCATTTCCTTCCCTAGAGGCCATCCCTTTCGTTAGAAGTTCTAACCCCTCACTGTCCCGACAGTCAATAGCTACCGTGATAGGTTCTCACCATGGCGAAGAGCGACCCCACCACCCCCCGCGAGCGCTACCGCACCCAGGTCCGCGCCGAGGTCATGGAACGCGCCTGGGAGCAGATCGCCACCGCCGGCGCCTCCGCGCTCTCCCTCAACGCGATCGCCAAGCAGATGGGCATGAGCGGCCCGGCCCTCTACCGCTACTTCGCCAACCGCGACGAGCTGATCACCGAACTCGTCCGCGAGGCCTACCGCAGCCTCGCCGACACCCTCGCGGCGGCGGCCGCCGACGGCGCCGACCTGGCCGGCCTCGCCCACGTCCTGCGCACCTGGGCCCTCGCCGACCCCCAGCGCTACCTGCTGGTCTACGGCACCCCGGTCCCCGGCTACCGGGCCCCGGAGGACACCACCGCCATCTCCCAGGAGATCGCCACCACCCTCCTGGACGCCTGCGCCGCCGCCCTCCCCCCGGCCGCCCCCGCCTCCCCCCTCGGCACCCACCTCGCCGCCCACCGCACCTGGGCCGCCGGCCACCCCGCCCCGCCCGAGGCCCTCGCCCTCTTCCTCACCCTCTGGACCCGCCTCCACGGCGTCCTGTCCCTGGAGCTCTCCGGCCACTTCACCGGCATGCAGTTCGACCCCGGGACCCTCTTCGACGCCGAACTCGCCACCCTGCTCCCCTGAGGCAGTCCGCCGGCCCGCTACCGCTGCGGCCGTGCTGTCGTGGACCCGGCTCCCGTAGATTGACCCCGTACTCGCGCCCGCACCCGTACCCGCGGCGCCCGCACCGGTGCCCGCGCCGATGATGCGGCGCGGGGCGGGACGGCTGGACGGCTCGACGGCTGGAGGCACCTTTTGCGGGACGGCTTCTCCGACGGATTCCTCACGCGGCTGGCCCACGACACCCATCCGGTGGACCTGATGTGCCGCTACCTGCTGCACGGCTCGGTCGAACGGATCCCCGGGCTGGCCGCCGGTCCGGAGGCACTGTCGTTCGAGCACCTGAGCCGGCGCGTCCGCGCCGAGAACCGCTCCAGCCACGACGACGCGGACACGTTCTCGCTCTCCGTCCGGAGGAAGGTCCACGGGCGGCTGTACGGCCTGGAGTTCCGATTCCACTTCATCGCCGGTGAGCCCTACGCCGACGCGGTGATCCCGTTCGGCGCCCCCATCGCCCTGCCCCGGTTCCTGCACCACCTCCGCGGCCGCTACGGCTCGGGCGGAGCGCCGGGCGACTGGGACTTCGACGTGTACACCGACGTGCGCGATCTGCGCGAGAGCATCGTGCTGTTCGGCAACCGGCGCGAGATCTGGTTCCAGGCCAACCGCGCTCCGGTGGCGTCCGGCCGGTCCCGGCCGGTCCCCGGCGCCCGGGGCCGGCTGATCACCGGGCGGCTGCACGGCAACCGGTTCGGAACGCACGCCCTGCTCCACGCCGGAGGAGTGCTGTTCCCCGACCACCTCACCAGCGTCGACGCCGCCACCCCCGAGGCCCGCGCGTACCGGCGCCACACGGCCCGGCTGCGCGACCCGCTTCCCCTGCACACGGGAGCGGCCCGCCCCGACTTCGGCGCCACGACGCGGCGGCGCTCCGCGAGCTGACCCGACGCCGGCCCGCGCCGGATCACACCGGCCGGCCGGCTCTCACGGCCCGCAGTTCTCGCTGATCACGTCGTTCAGGTTCGACAGGGACGCGCGCTCGTCCTCGATCTTCTTCTCCAGGACCTCCAGCGCCTGCCGGAGGGTGTCGATCTGGGCCTGGTCCGGATCGGCCTGCGCCTGCAGCGCGGTGATCCTGGCCCTGATCTCCGCCGCGCGCTGCACGCTCCGGTCGATGTCCTTCTTGAGGTCCCGCGCGGTGCGCTTCAGCAGCTCGCAGCCGGACTCCTCGGTCGGTGGAGCGTTCATGTCCGCACTCCTTCGTCTTCGCCGCGGCGCCCCGCCGTCGGGGCCCGGGACCGCCAGTATCGAGGCCCCCGGCGGCCCGCACCCGGCGGAGTAGCCCGTCCGGCCGGGGCCCGTCCTGCCGGGGCTCGTCCGGCCGGGGCTCAGCCCGCGAGCCGCCGGCGGTGGGCCCGCTGACGGCAGGTGGCACCGCAGTAGCGGACCGGGCGGCCGGTGGGACGGACGGTGAGCGCGCTCCCGCACTCCTCGCAGCGGACGTCCGGGCCGTCACGGAAGGAACGCCCTTCCGTGACGGACGCGGAAGGCCGCAGCCCGTCCAGGGTCAGCCGGACGAGCTTGAGGCCGGCCGGGCGGTCACGGCGGGCGCCGAGCATCGAGACGCACCCGGCGGCGAGGGCCGCGACGTCCTCCGGAGCGACATCGGCACGCACCCCGCCGGCCCGCTGCGCGGCCTGGAGCAGCGCGGCCAGCACCTGGCGGAAGCGCAGCCGGGCGGCGGTGAGCCCCGGCCGCGGCCAGCTGGTGTCGGCGACCACCACGTCGCAGATGTGCCCGCGCCTGCTGGACAGTTCGACGATGTCCAGCAGGAACCCGAAGAAGGCCTCGGTCGGCGCGCACCGGGCGGCCAGACGCTCACCGGAGGCGACCAGGTCCTCCAGGTGCCGGGCGAACACCGCCTCCAGGAGCGCCTGCTTGCTCGGGAAGTGCCGGTACACGGTGCCGGCACCGACACCCGCCCGGCGCGCGATCTCCCCGAGCGGGACGTCGAGCCCCTGCTCCGCCATCGCGTCGGCGGCGGCGGCCAGCACCTTCGCCCGGTTGCGGCGGGCGTCGGCCCGGTCTCCGGCCATCGCTGTCGTCATGTCACGAAACCCCTTGTGCCTCGACTCAACCGGGTTGCAGTGTTCCAGATACCCCGGGTCCACCGCATCAGTCCGATGCCCTCTGGAGCCCGGGGAGAAGGAGGAACCGTCATGACCACCGGCAAGGACACCGCCTGGTCCGCGACCATCGCCGTGACCGGCGCCACCGGCAAGCAGGGCGGTGCGACGGCCCGCCGGCTGCTGGCCGGAGGCCGGCGCGTGCGCGCACTGGTCCGGGACACGACCACCCCCGCCGCCGCGGCACTCGCGGCCGCCGGGGCCGAGCTGGCCGTCGCGGACTTCGACGACCCGGCGAGCCTCGAACCGGCGCTGGCCGGCGCCACCGCCCTGTTCGCCGTGCCGCCGGTCGCCTACGGGCCGACGAACAGCGGCCCGGAGCTGGAGTTCACCCGCGGCCGGGCCCTGGCCGACGCGGCAGCCGCCGCGGGGATCCGCCAGGTGGTGTTCACCGGCGTCGCCTCGACCACCGGCCGGGCGTTCGCGGCCCCGGGAAAGCGGCGCACCGAACAGTACCTGCACGACTGGTTCCCGCTCGTGACCGTGCTGCGCCCGGTGCGGTTCATGACGAACTACCTCGGGACGAACGGCATCGGCCTGGACGGGATCGTCGACGGCGTCCACCGGCACCTGTTCACCCCGGACGCGCCGCTCCAGGTCATCGCACTGGAGGACATCGCCGAGTTCGCGGCCCTGGCCTTCGAGCAGCCGGAACGGTTCGCCGGACGGACCCTGGAGCTGGCCGGTGACGACCTGACCCCGGTCGAGGCCGCCGCCGCGATCAGCGCCGCGACCGGAACGACGGTGCGCTACGAGCAGGTGACCCACGACCAGGCGGCTGCGCTGAACCCGGAGTTCGCCGAGGTCCGGCAGCAGTGGGACGACGGCCACCGCTGGCGCGCCGACATCGAGGCGCTGCGGGTGATCCACCCCGGACTGCGCACCCTGGCGGACTGGCTCGCGCAGGGCGGCGCCGCAGCCATCCGCGCCCAGGTGCTCGGCGCCCCGTAGCCCCTGGCCTCGTCGCTCCGCGGGCCCCTCGGCTACGCTCGGCCGGGTCGGGGCAGGATCGAACCAGGGGGGTACCGCCATGCCGTACGACACCGGCGCACGGGTGAAGTTGACCAGGGAGGTGCAGCTCACCGCCCACGGCACGGCGACCGCGGGCGGCTTCCCGGGGGCCCTGTTCCTGGCCGAGGGGCTGACGGGCGTCGTCATCGAGGTCGGAAAGGGGGTCGGCGGCGTCGCCCAGGACCATCTCGCCGCCTTCGACCACCAGGTGCGCGGCAGCCACCTCTCGGGCTTCGCCGCCGGTCTGGTCGACGACCTCCGCCGGCAGGTCATCCGGATGAGCGCGCACGGCCCCGGGGCCGGCGCCCGCAGCACGTACAAGGTGCGCTTCGACAACGGGTTCGTCCTCGACGGTCTCGACGAGGACCGGCTGACCCCGGGCTAGGTAGAGAACTGCCTGATGTTGGTGACACATGGATCTCCGACTACGACGGAGTCCTGTCATGCTCCCTTCGCAGCAACAGCAGCAG
The DNA here is from genome assembly GCF_042749955.1 of Kitasatospora sp. NPDC059462. NCBI lineage: Bacteria > Bacillati > Actinomycetota > Actinomycetes > Kitasatosporales > Streptomycetaceae > Kitasatospora > Kitasatospora sp. NPDC059462. The sequence continues at coordinate 62,662 of NZ_JBHYUU010000015.1, forward strand.
GACCGCCAGGCCCAGCGGCGCCTGGCGGTCCTGAGACACGCCGAGGAGGCCAGCGGGAATGTCTCGCAGACCTGCCGGTACTACGGGATCAGCCGCAGCTGACGTTCGTGACGACGGACGACCGCATCCTGCACGCCATCCGCCGCACCGACGGCAGCTGGCAGCACGCCGCCCCGATCGACCTGACCGGCGTCGTCGGCAACCACTACGCCGCCGCCATCACCGGAACCCTCTGACACCCGGGGGCCGTCGACCGGCACCGGCCGGTCGCCGGCCCCGGCCGCGTCCTCCTCGGCACCGTTGCCGACGACCCTCGGGCCCGGGGCGTGTCTAGACGTCGGACCGTGCCTCCGTGGCCGGCTCCGGCTCGGGGTCGAGGACGGCGCGGAGGGTCTTGACGGCGCGACGCCAGTCCGGGCTCTCCTCGGACTCGTCCCAGAGCTCGGCGAGCTCGGACTCGTCGGCGACCACGCGGTCGAGCGCCCGGACGGCGAGCGGACGGAGGTCGGCGGGGAAGACCGGGAGCGGCTCGTCGGGGCCGTAGGCGGTGGTGACCGGCTCGCCGCCGGGGCACTGGGCGGCGACGAGCGCGGCGGCGGCCACGGCCTGCGCCGCCTCGTAGGAGTCGAGGTAGTCCTCGGCCGCGGTCTCGGCGGCGGCGGTCAGGACGCTGCGGACCAGCCCCTCCCGCTCTTCCGGTGCCGCCTCGTCCAGCGTGCCGGAGAAGTCCGCGGCGGTGTCGTTGTCGAAGTGGCCGATGTCCCAGGTACCCACAGTGCTCTCCTCAAGTCGGTCAGGAGGATCCTGGCATCGGCCACTGACAATCGGGCACCCGGCCGGGCACCCGCGGCCCCGGCCGGGTGCCCGGCCGCCCCGGTCAGCCCCCGGCGGCCCCGGCGAGCCGCGCCGCCAGGGCGGCGGCCAGCGACTCGACGGCGGCCGGGGTGAAGGCGTGCTCGTTGTAGCGCAGCCAGCAGACCAGGGAGCCGTCCGGCTGTTCGGTGGCGGCGAGCTCGGGGACGTGCCGGTCGCCGCCGGGCAGCGGGTAGGGGACGGTGGCGCTGCGCGGCACCTCCCAGGCCGTGCAGCTGAGGCCGGGAAGCTGGGCGGGCGCGTTCCAGCTCTCGTAGCGCAGCCACGCGGCGAACGGTGCCAGCGGACTGAACTCCGCGAAGGGGTACAGCTGGTGGTCCAGCGCCGCGGTGGCGGTGTCGCGCACCCGGGCGAGGAGTTCGGCGAAGCCGGGCGAACCGGAGGCGTCGACCCGCAGCAGCAGCGACTGCACGAAGCAGCCGACGGCCTGTTCGGCCTCGGGGGTGGTGCGGCCGGGCACGGGGGTCATCAGGACGAGGTCGTCCTGGCCGCTGCGCTCCGCCAGCAGGCCCAGCCAGACGGTGGCGAGGGCCTGGAACGGGGTCGCCCCGGCCTCGGCGGCCCGTTCGCGCAGCGCGGCGGCGCGGGCGGCGGGGACGGTGAGGCGGTGGGCGGCGCTGAGGACCGTCTCGGTGTCGGCGCGCCCGGGGAAGGGGTGCACGGCCTCGGGCGCGCCGGCCAGGGTGCGGGCGAAGTGGGCGCGGGAGACCGGCCAGTGGGCGTTGGCGCGGGTGACCAGTTCGCCGAGCGTCGGCATCGGCCGGGGCGGCGGCGCGGGGCGGCCCCGGCGCAGCGCCGAGTAGATGACGCCGAGGTCGCGCAGCAGCACGCCGACCGACCAGCCGTCACCGACGATGTGGTGGACGGCGAGCAGGACGGCGTGGTCGTCGGCGCCGCGGCTGACCACGGCGAGCCCGGTCATCGGGCCCTTGCCGACGTCGGTGAGCCGGTCCCGGACGGCGATCAGCCGGGCCGACACCTGGTCGTCGCTCTCGCCCGGGGCGTCGACCAGGATCGCCTCGACCTCCGGCTCGGCGTCGACCACGGCGCGCCGGATCCCCGGGGCGGCGCCGGGCACCGGCACGAACCGGGTGCGCAGCGCCGGGTGGCGGCGCACCGCCTCGTGGAGGGCCTCGGTCAGCAGGTCGGGGCGCAGCGCCTCGGTGACGCGGAACATGACGGCGACCGAGCCGACGTTGCGGCCCTCGGCCTCGGCCATCCAGCGCAGGAAGTTCTCCTGCTGGGAGGTGAGCGGGATGTCGTGCGGCTGGGCGCGCAGTTCGCGCAGGAAGGGGGAGAGTTCGGAGTCGGCGGCGGGGAGCGGGTCGCCGGCCGTCCTCGGGGCGTCGGCGAGCCAGGCGGCCTGGGCGCGCAGTGAGGGGCGTTCGAAGACGAGGGCGGTGCCGGCGGTGACGCCGAACTCGGCGGAGACGGCGGCGGCGAGCTGGACGGCGCGGAAGGAGTCGCCGCCGAGGGCGAAGAACTCGTCCTCGACGGCGCGGACGGGCCGGCCGAGGATCCTGCGCCACAGGGCGGCGAGGGCGAGTTCCGGTGCGGTGGCGGGCGGGGTGCCGGGGGCCGCGTCGTCGGCGGGCACCTCGAAGCGGGCGCGCAGCTGGTGTTTGACGACCTTGCCGCTGGGGTTGCGGGGCAGCCGGTCGGTGACCAGGATGCGGACCGGGAGTTCGGCCCGGCCGAGCCGTTCGGCGAGGAAGAGCCGCAGTTCGTCGAGGTCCAGGCCGTCGGCGGCGGGGACGACGGCGGCCACCGGGACGGCGCCCATGACGGGGTGCGGCAGGCCGAGCGCGGCGGCGTCGGCGACCCGCGGGTGGGCGTGCAGGACGTCCTCGATGCGCAGGGTGGAGACCTTGAGGGCGCCGGACTTGATGACGTCGCTCTCCCGGTCGACCAGGTACAGGTAGCCGTCGGCGTCGAGCCGGCCGAGGTCGCCCATCCGCACCCAGCCGTCCCGGAAGACGGCGGCCGAGGCGTCGGCTCCTGCGGTGTAGCCGCGCGGCGGGCCGGGCTGGCGCAGCCAGACCTCGCCGACGGCGCCCGGCTCGACGGGGCGCCCGTCCTCGCCGAGCAGCCGCAGGTCGGCGGGGTTGGCGGGACGGCCGACGGAGCCGGGGCGGCGGGCGTCGACGACGGCGGATATCTGGGCGGGGGACGCCTCGGCGGAGGTGTAGGTGTTGACCAGGGTCGCGGTCGGCAGGGCCGCGCGCAGGGCGGCGGCGACGGGGGCGGGCAGCGCGGCGGCGGAGGAGCTGATCAGCAGCACGCTGCTGAGGTCGTGCCGTGCGGCGACGCCCGAGTTGAGCAGTTCGACGGCCATCGACGGCACCAGGAAGACGGTGCCCGCGCGGTGCTCGGCGACGGCCGCGCCGAACTCCTCGGCGTCGAAGCGCGGCAGGCAGATCGTGGCGGGCGCGGCGACCAGGGCGTTGACCAGCACCACCTGGGCGGCGTTGGTGCCGATCGGGAAGGCGTGCACCGCGTACGCGGAGTGGGCGTAGGGGCGCGGGCGCGGGTCGAGCCGCTGACCGGCGGTGAGGCTGGCGTGGGCGGCGTGCACGCCCTTGGGCGTGCCGGTGGTGCCGGAGGTGCCGATGACCTGGGCGAGGTCGCCGGGTGCGGGGCGGTGCGGCGGCTCCCCGTCGGCGTCGTGGTGGCCGCCGTCCGCCTCCAGGTCCGCGAGCGGCAGGGTGCGCAGTCCGGCGGCGCTCGCGCGCGCGTCCTCGGCGGACCGGGCGACGGCCAGGGCCGCCGCGCTGTCGCCGGCCAGCCGCGCGGTGTCCTCGGCACCGAGGTCCTCGCGGACGACGACGCCCGCCGCGCCCGCGTAGTGCGCGGCGAGGAACGCCACCGCGTAGTCGTCCCAGGCCCGGTTGGGGAAGAGCAGCAGCACCCGGTCCCCCGGCCGCACCCCGGCCCGGGCCAGCCCGTGGGCGGCCCGCACCGCCCGCGCGCGCCACGTGCGGTAGTCGAGCACGGGGCGGCCGGGGACGAGCAGGGCGGGGCGGTCGGGGTGGCGCCGCGCCCGGTCGTCGAGCAGATCGGTCAGGGTGAGCGCGGGCGCGGCGTCCGGCGCCGAAACGGCGTTGGCGGGAACGGCGCTGACGGTGGTTCGGGTGCTGATGACGACTCCCGGTAGAGGCCAGGGCGGGTGGCTGGTCCAGACCGTAGCGGCTCCGCGCCGTCGCCCGCCAGAGTCGTCCGGCCACCGGGCCGACGACGGGCCGTGGCCGCGGTGGTCCGCCGGCCCGGCCGGGTGGGCGCTCGTCAGCCGAGGGCGAGCATCGCCTCGGCGACCTCGGCGGCCGCCGCGTCGGGGATCGCGGTCGCGGCCGCTTCGAGGACGAGCAGGCGTGCTCCGGGGATCGCGCGTGCGACGGCCTCGCCGTTGCCGACGGGGAAGAACCGGTTGCGGCGGCCGTGGACGACCAGCGTGGGGAGTCCGATCGTGGCCAGGCGCTCGCGCCAGCGGGGTGCGCAGTCGAGCCCGGCGAACACCGTGCCCAGCTGGTTGGCCAGGTGGACCGGGGGCGCGGTGCCGGGCGTGCGGTCCCAGATGCGCGCGGCGAGGGTGCGGGCGGTGGCGGGGTCGTCACCGAGGATCTCGGCGCCGGCGGCGGCGAACTCCGCGACCGCCTCCCGGTCGGCCCAGTCGGGCAGCGGCCGCGCGAACAGCCGGCCCATCGCCGCCCCGTCGTGGTCCGGGAGGTCGTCGTCGACGGGGCCGGGGGCGACCGCGCGGGTGCCGACCAGGGTGAGTGCCGAGAACGCGTCCGGATGGTCGAGCGCGGCCACCTGGGCGACCATCCCGCCCACGCCGATCCCCGCGAGGTGCGCGGGTCCCCCGCCGAGCACGCCGACCAGGGCCGCGGCGTCGGCGGCGAGGTCGCGCAGGGTGTAGGCGGGCGCCTGCGGGTCGATCGTCGTCGACTCCCCGCTGTCGCGCAGGTCGTAGCGCACCACCCGGCGTCCGCCGGCGGCCAGCCGCTCGCACAGGGCGTCGGGCCAGGAGAGCATCGTGGTCCCTCCCGCGAGCAGGACGAGCGGCGCGTCGTCGTCCCCGAACGACTCGATGCCCAGGGCGGTCCCCTGGGCGTTGACAGTGGTCATCGGCTCACCGGAAGGCGTCGTAGGTCAGGTGCGTGGCGGTCGATGCCGACCCTACGCCGCGCAGCGCCGCCGCGGTGGCGGAAGCGGGGCGTGCCCGGCGGATTCCGGGGCGGACGGCGGCGCCGGTGCGGCGGCGAGCAGCGGCACCTGCCGGGCTCGCACCCGTGGGCCGCTCCACCGCCCGGGCGGCGGCGACGCCTGGGACGCGCTCGGTCCCGCCGCCGTGGACGCCCCCCGGCGCGGCCGCGTGGCCGGCCTCGCCGGGGGCGACCGCAGGATCGTGCGCCAGGGCATCGAGGCCGAGGGCGTCGAAGGGGGCGAACGCCTGCGCGCCCTCCCGGCCGGTCCCCTGCGCCGACGTCGGGAACGCCCGCGGCGTCAGAACATGGCGAGGCGGTCCACCAGCGTCTCCACCCGCCACTCGGTGTGCTCCGGCGGCAGCCTCCCCGCCCTGGTCAGGGTCGCCAGCCCGTGCAGGGCCGACCAGAACAGCTCGGTGAACAGCCCGGGGTGGACGCCGTCACCGGCGACCTCTCCGAGGTTCTCCAGCAGGGCGGCGAAGGCGTCCTTCAGGGGCTCCGGGGTGTCCTCCTGCGCGAACGCCAGTCCGCCGTCGAGCTGGAACATGGCGTCGTAGACCGCCGGGTTGCGCGCGGCGAAGTCGAGGTAGGCGCGGGCGAGCGCGGTGACCCGGGCGCGCGGGCCGTCCGCGGCGGAGGCCGCGGCCCGCAGCAACACGGCCATCTCGGCGGCGCCTTCGAGGGCGACGGCGCCGATGATCTCGCGCTTGCCGCGGAAGTGGCTGTAGAGGACGGGCTGGCTGTATTCGATGCGCTCGGCGAGCCGCCGGGTGGTGACCGCGTCCCAGCCCTGTTGCTCGGCGAGTTCACGGGCCGTGGCCACGATGAGGCGCTCGCGGTCCATCCGTTCGCGTTCTTTGCGCTGTTGTACCGACATAACTAAACCCTAGCACTGCTAGACAATCGAGCGACAGCAGAACTAGCATCGGCAGCGACATCTAGCAGCGCTAGGTCCCGGAAGGGGTCATCATGCTCAACGCACTCGACATCTGCACCACCGTGGTCGTCGGCGTGATGGTGGGGGTGGAGTTCTCGGTCGCCTTCGTCATCAATCCGATCCTCAACGCCCTCCCGGACGACAGCACCCTGAGCGGTCGCGCCCACGGGGGCCGGATGCTCGGCGCCGTGATGCCGGTCTGGTACCTCACCTCGCTCGCCCTCGTCACGGCCCTCGCCGTCGCCGGACGCCACCAGCACGACACCGGCATCCTCGCCGCCTCCGGCGCACTGCTGCTGCTCAGCGTGATCATGTCGGTCCTGCTGCTCGTCCCGATCAACAACCGGGGCAAGACCTGGACCCCGGAGAACCGGCCCGCCGACTGGAAGCAGCAGGCGAACCGCTGGGACCGCTTCCACTACGCCCGCGTCGCCGTCCTCATCGCCGCCTTCGCACTGCTGGCCACCGCCCTCACCTGAGTCCGGCCGCCGGCCCGCCCACCCGACGCCGGGCGGTGCAGGCCGGCCCGGGCCGATGAGCGGAGGATCCAATTCCTTGACAGTTCATACGAATTATCACCACCATGAGCACTGGTCGCCGCAACTCCCGGCCGACCGTCCCCCACGCACACCGAAGGAGACAGACATGCGGAAGATGACGATCCGTAAGTCCGGCACCGTCGCCCTGACCGGCGATGCCCGCCGGCTCTGGTTCGAGTGGTGCTGGTAGTAGCTCCGGCTCGGCACTGACACCGGTGGCGGGGGCGGGGGCCGCGCGCCCCCCCCCCCCCCCCCCCCCCCCCCCCGCGCCCCCCCCCCCCCCCCCCCCACCGGGCCGGCCGAGGCCCCGGTCCCGGAACGACAGCCCGCGGCGGGGCCCGCCGGCACGATGAGGAGAGGAGTCGAGCATGCGGCACGTCTGGCTGGAGGCACCACTGCCCCGGGACCGCCGCGCGGCGGCCGCCGGAGCCGAAGGACTCCTGGGCTCCTTCGACTGCCGGGTCTGGCAACGCGGCCCCTACGGCGGGGTCGGCGAGTTCGTCCGCCGCCTCGTCCTCGACCAGGGGCACACCCCGCTGGTCGCCCGCCACCAGGTCGAACTCCTCTGCGCCGTGCGGGACCTGCAGCCCGCGATGCCCTGGGCCGCCGAGGCCGTCGCGGCGCTGGACGTCGCGGACGTCCAGATCAGGTTCCACCCGGCCCGGCGCACCCGCCACCTCGCCCACGGGATAGGCGAGTTCGTCGCCGCCTGGGCGCAGGAGCGGCGGACGCCGGCCGCCGTCGTGCTGGACCGGCTGGACGAGGCGGACGCCACCACCGTCGAGCTCGTCGACGTCCTGCTGCGACGCGTGGACCCCACCCGGCTGCGGCTCCACGTCGGTGGCGCCGCACTGCCGGACGCACTCGCAGCCACCGTCGCCGAGTACGCCCGGCCCCGCACCGGAGCCCGGCCCCCCACCGCCGGCCCGTCCCCGCGCCACCCCGCCACCGGGGACCCTGCCGCCTCCCACCACGACCCCGCCTGGCACGACGAGCGCGCCGACGAACTCGCCGCGACCGGCGAGTGGTCCTGGCAGCTGGGCGCGATCCCCTACCACCGCGAACGCGGCACCCGCCCGGCCACCGACGGGGTCGACGCGCTGCGCACCGCCCTCGGCCTCGCGCTGACCAGCGGCTTCTACGAGCACGCCGTCCGCCTCGCCGAACGCGGCCTGCCGCTGGTCACCCCGGCGGGCGACACCCGGAACTGGTGGGCCTTCACCACCGCACTGGCCACCGCGCTGACCGCCCTGGACCGCCCGGCCGAGGCGCTCGCCCTCTACGACCACGCCCGGCGGGTCACCGACGAGCCGAGGATCCTCCTCTCCGCGGCCTACTCCACCGCCATGCTCCACGCCCGCCACCTGCCGGCGCCCGCCCGGGACCTCACCGCCGCCCGCACCTGGCTGGAGCGCGCCCTCGCCCTCGCCGAGCGGATCGAGGACCCGCGCGAACGCACCGTCACCACCGTCTTCCACCGCCAGGGCCTGGCCCTGCTGGACAGCCGCGCCGGCGACCACGCGGCGGCGCTGCGGACGGTCGAGGACGGCATCGCCCGGCTCGCCGGGACCCTGGCGCCCGGCGAACGGACCCGGGACCGCGCCCGGTTGGTGCACAACCGCGCCCAGCTGCACCTCGCGCTGGGCGACCCGGCCCGCGCGCTCGCCGACCTCGACGCGGTGATCGAGCAGGACCCGCAGAACGCCGAGTACTACGTCGACCGGGCCGCGCTCCACCGGGCCACCGGACGCCCGGTGGAGGCGATCGCCGACTACGGCACCGCGATCCGCCTCGGCCCGCACCTTCCCGAGGCGTACTACAACCGCGCCGAGACGCTCACCGACCTGGGCCGGCCGGAGGCGGCCCTGGCCGACCTCGACCTGACCCTCCTGATCGCCCCCGACCACCTCGACGCCCTGGTCAACCGGGCCGGACTGCACCTGGACGACGGCCGGCCCGACCTCGCCGAACGCGACGCGCTCGCGGGCCTGGAGCTCTCCCCCGGCCAGCCGCACCTGCTCTGCGTGCTCGGTGTGGTCGAGTCCGAACGCGGCCGGCTCCCCGAGGCCGAGGCCCTGCTCACCCGGGCCGTCGAGCACGCCCCCGAACTGCCGGCCGCCTGGGTCAACCGTGCGACGGTCCGCTTCGAACGCGGCGACGTCCCCGGTGCCGTCGCCGACCTCACCCGCGCCATCGCCCTGGACCCCGATCCCCTGGCCCTCTACAACCGCGGCCTGGCCCACCGCCACCTCGGCGACGAGCCCGCCGCCACCGCGGACTTCACCCGCGCCCTGGCCACCGGCCCCGACCCCGACCTGCGCGCCGAACTGCTCCGGGAGCTGGCCTCCACCGCCCCCGTACCGCCCGATCCGGCCCGGAGCCGCCCCTGAGCCGTCCCCTCTCGAAGCCCTGCGGTGGGACGACGACGGCCACCTGCTCACGGATCCCGCCGCACCCGTGCTCCACGGCGTCGCGGCGCAGGACCGGCCCACGGCGCCGATGCCGGACGGCGATCCGCGAGCCGGCCCCGCCCGGCCGGAGCTCCCCGGTTCCTCCCGGTCCACGCCGACGGGCTGACGCCCGCCCCCGCGTCAACCGGCCGGTCGCGCCAGCTCGTAGCTGATCCTTCCGAGCCGGTTCCGGACGACGAACCCCCGGTCCGACCACTCGGAACTCGCGAAGACGTCGCGCAGGTCCAGGTGGTTCGGCCGCTCGGTCATCCACCGGACCTCGGGCGCCGCCCCGGACCTGCTCGTGAGCTCGATGCGCCACGCCTCCCCGACCTCGCGGTTCAGACAGCGCACGACGCGCGCCCGGACGGCCCTGTCCGGCGAGCTCCTCGCCAGCCGGGGCACCGGCAGTTCGAGGCCGAAGTCCCGGTGGCGCAGCGTCGCGCAGGCCCCGCGGATCGCCGCCTCGACCGCAGCGCCCCGGTTGTGGCGTCCTGCCAGGTCGACCAGCGCGTCCTCGAGCACGGCCGGCAGAGCGGTGTCCCGCGCCCGGGGCGGGAGGGCCCGGAGCCTGCCGAGGTCGACGTTCTCGACGACGTACTCCGACGCCCCGAGGGCCTGCCAGTGCTCCCGGGACGGCGCCCTGCCGGGCGCGCACGTGATCCGGATCTTCGAGCAGCCGTCGATGTCGAGCCCCTTCGGCAGCAGCGCGACCACGCCCTCACGGACGTGATGGGCCGGCCATCGGAACGGCACCCCGTCCGACGTCGGCGGCGGCGCGTCGGCGGCCGTCGAGGCGGCCGCCTCGACGGCCGGCATCGTCAGCCTCACCGACGCTCCTCGGCGGGCCGGCCCCCGGGGCTCACCCGGTGGCGCGCAGGGCCGAGACCGGGTAGCGCAGGGCCTCCGGGACGGCGGCGTCGATGGTGGCGATGGCCGGGCCGAGGCCGGAGAAGAGTTCCGGGGCGACCGGGACGAAGCAGTTGCCGAGGCCCTGGAGGATGCGGCCGGCCTCGTGGACCTCGACGCCGACCACCTCGGTGTACGGGAAGCCGTGGATCCGGCCCTCCTCGTCCTGCCACCACGCACCGTCGGCGTTCACCACCAGCCGGACCTTGCGCGCCGCGCCGGACCTGGCCCGGGCGAGCAGCGGCGGCCGGTACTGCGACCCGGTGGGCAGGCTGCTGCGCTCGGAGCAGCCGCCGGCGGGCAGTGCCGATCCGTCGGGCCGGGCGAGGAGCAGCTGCTCGACCTCGCACGGCACCAGCAGCAGCGCCGTCTCCATCGCGGCGGCGAACGCCTCCCGCACCTGGGCCGGGGTCACCTCGGCCTGGAGGGCGAGCTTGGTCTGCGCGTCCAGGTGGGTCTCGCCGAGCAGCAGGTCGGCCGCGCGTTCGACGACCTCCAGGTCGGCGGTGCGCGGGTCGGTCAGGAACTCCCGGGCGCCCTCGCGTTCCTCGGCGAGCTCGGCCTCGGTGGGCTCCTCGGTGGCGAGGCGCAGCGCCTCCTGCCAGAGCAGTTCGGCGACCCGCTTCTCCTGGCCCTCGCGGACGTCGAGCTGGATGCTGCGCTCGCCCCGGCCGGGGCCGACGAAGACGGCGCTGCCGCCGACGTCGTAGCTGAGGCCGTGCTCGTGGCGGACGGTGTCGGTCAGCCGCTGGCTGAGCACGTGGGCGGCGAGCAGCATCGTCTGGTCGTTGAGGTCGCAGGAGAACAGCAGGCCGGGGCCGGGCACGTCGGCCCGGTGCCAGGACGAGCGGGTGGTGCGTGCGGCGGGGTGCGGGGTGCGGGTGGTGCGGGGGCCGGGTGCGAGCGGCAGGCGCAGGTCCTGCGGCGGCGGGCCGGTGAGGGCGAGGACGGCGTTGCCGGCGTGGAAGTGGCGGGCGACGGTGTCCCGCACGGCGTCCTGCGGGATGCGGTCGGCGCCGGGGCCGTTGAAGGAGGCCAGGCCGAGGCCCTGGGTGCCGTACCGGATCGACAGCAGTTCGGCGGTGACCGGGTCGGCCGCGCCGCTGCCCTCGGCGGCCAGCACTCCGGCTTCCTTCTCGATCCGCTCCAGGGGCAGGTCGGTGAGGGCGGTGCAGACGCGGGCGAGGAAGTCGACGACCTGTTCCGGGCGGCCGGTGCAGGTGAAGTCGGTGAGGGTGAGGCTGACCGAGGCGTTGTGCTCGAAGTGCAGCCGGGGCAGGGTGCTCATCGCGAGGTGCTCGACCAGGTGCGTCACCCCGAGGGTGCGGAAGGTCTCGTCCTGGAGCCCGCAGCCGAACATCAGGGTGGCTTCGAGGGGACCGGGCGTCTCGGTCCAGATGACGGGCACGCCGTCGATGAGGTCGTGATGCACCGGGCGAGCATACAGTGAACGGTTCGCCGGTCCGGGAGGGCGATCGGACAGCGGGCGGCGGCAGCGGTGCGGTGTCCCGGCCGGGTGCGGGCCTGTCGTACCCCCGTGCAAGACTGCCCGTCATGCGGGCCGATCCAGAACTTCTGCGGGACCTGATCGCCACCACCCCGGGGATCGTCACCTGGCCCGGCCGTGGCCGTCCGGAGGCCGCGATCCGCGCGGCGGAGTCCCTCACCGGCCCGCTGCCGCGCTCGTTCCGCTGGTGGCTGGCCGCGTACGGCGAGGGCTCGCTGCGCGGCCGCCCGATCGCCACGGTGGAGCCCGTGGCCGGTCTCGGGGAACCGGGGCTCACCGAGGGCCGGTCCGGCGGGGACCGGCTCTGGTTCCACGAGGACGACGACCACGAGCGCTACGGATTCGCCCTCGACCGGGCCGCCGACGGGGAGTGGCCCGTCGTCGCGCACAGCCGGCTCACCGGCGAGGAGCAGCCGTTCGCCGATTCCTTCGCCGGCTTCCTGTCGGTGTGGGCGGCGCTCGCCGGCGGTCTGCGGGAGGGGCCGAACCCGGCCGTCGCCCGGCTGTGGCGCGCCACCCCCGGCCTTCGCCTCCCGGACGGCGGCACGCTGCTCGGCCCGCACACCTTCCGTGCCCGCAACGACGCCTGGCAGGTGCGGACGTACGCGCCCCACTGGGTCCTGGTCGGCGAGGACGGCGCGGGCGCGGGCCTGTTCATGCGCCGCCACGGCCGGGACCGCTCGTCCCTCCACCGCCTCGCGCCCGGCCGCCTCCGGGGGGATGTCGCGGACGACGGCGAGCTGCTGGGTGCGGACCTCTTCGCGTGGCTCGACGGCCTTCCCGGTTCCCCGGCCGGCTGACCCGGGCCGGGCGGCCGCTACGTCGCGCTGCCGGTGTGCCCGACCTCGTGCAGGCCGGCCCGGGCGGCGGCGACGAAGCCGCCGCCAACCGGGCACCCCGGCACGGGTTTTGGGCGGTGGAGGGCCGGGAAGGAGGCCGGCGCGGACGGTTCGCAGGAAGGCAAGGCGCTCATGGCCGGGCACGCCGAGGTCCACTACCGACGCCTCTGCGACGTGATCTCCCGCTACCCGATGAACGTGATCGACGACGAGATCGACGAGATCCGTCGTCTCTACTGCCCCGTCGACGCCACCACCGACCCGCGCGGGTACGACAGGCTGGCCTGGGTCACCGCGCCCCCTGCCGACGCGGAGCGCTGGAACGCCGCGACCGGGGCGCTCCAGCGGTCCATCGCGCGCATCGACGAGCAGGAGGAAGCGGCCCGGCGTCATCTGCGGTGGGTGCGCCCGGCCGCGCGCCCGTTCTGGAAGACCCGTCACGCGCTGCGCAACCGGCGGCTGCGCGCCACGTACGACAGCACCATGGAACGTCTGCGCGACGACGTGCGCACCGCCTACCGGACCTTCCGCGAGCAGGCCGGCGACCTCACGCCGTACGTCCACGCCGAACTGGAGCGCCAGGAACGCGAGTCGCGCGAGTGGCGGGAACAGCGGGAACGGGAGACGCGCGAGCGTGCGCCGGCCCGGGCCGCCGCCATGGCCGAGGCTGCCGGCCGGCCGGTCTGGGGGTACACGCTGGTCCCCCGGACCGGCGGCGACGGCTCCTTCACGATCCACCTGCAGACCGTGGAGGAGGTGCGGGGCCCGCGTGGCGGAGTGGCACGCACCGGCCTCACCCCGGAGCAGGTGCAGGCGGCGCTCGCCGAGGAGCGGCTCCGGGACCGGTACACGAGCGTCATGTGGTCCTCCGAGACCGAGCTCGCGCTCACGGAGTGGCACGCGAGCGGACGGGTGCAGGAGGCCTGGCGCGAGCTCACCGGTGTCCTGGTCGAGCGTTTCCCCCGGATCGCCGAGCAGGCCTCACGGCCGCGCAACCCCGGGGTGTCCGGTTCCGACTACGGCGGCTTCACCGGCTTCGGCGGCTACTGACGGGCCGCCGACGGCCGCCGACGGGCCGCCGGTGACGGCCGGACGAGGCCGCCGTTCCCGGCAGTGGAGGTCACCGGCCGCCGCAGGTGGCGTCCTCGGCGGGCAGCCGGCCCGTGGTCAGGTACCGGGCGACGGCCGGGTCCGCGCAGGACGGGCCGTTGACGACCACGCCGTGGCCCTCGCCGCCGGCCACCGTGACCACCCGCGCACCGTGCAGCGCCCGGCGCATGCCCTGTGCCATGGCCAGTGTCGTGCGGGGGTCCCACGCGTTCTGCACGATCAGGGCGCCGCCGTCGTTGTTCACCACGGTGGCCGGTTCACCGGCCGGGGACTTCCAGAACGCGCACGGCTGGATGGTCGCCCCGAGATCACCGGCCAGCGGGTACCTGGCCCGGTCCCGGATCGCGTCCTGGCGGTACTGCTCGGGGTTGCGCGGCCAGCTGCGGGTGTCGCCGCAGGAGACGGCCCAGGTGACGGCGGCCGGGTTGTCCGCCGGAACGTCCGCGGTGAACGCCCCCGCCCTCGCGCCGGCCCCGGCCGCCACGGGCTCCGACGCAGCCGACGCCGACGCCGACGCGGCGGCCACCGTGGCCGGGGCGGGCGTTCCGCCCGCGGCCGCGGCCTTCAGCGCGACGATCCACGGGGTCACGGCCTCGACGTGGACGAACTCGGCGTACGCGGAACGGATCGCGCCCCCGTCGAGCGCCCCGCCCTCGATCGGGACGGGCGTGCGGTCCGCGCGGGCGACGAGCTCCCAGTACGTCCGCCTGACCTCCGCCGGAGTCGCCCCCAGCCCGAACGCGGCGTCGCGCGCCGCGGCCCACTCGGTCCACCGGGTGAAGGCGAGTTCGGCCCCCGGCGCCCACCCCCGGAACACTCCCCGCCACGCGAGCGCGGGGTCGAGCGCGCTGTCGAGCACGAACCGGTCCGCACGCCGGGGGAACATCTGCAGGTAGACGGAGCCCAGGTAGGTGCCGTACGAGTGCCCGAAGTAGGAGATCCTCCGCTCCCCGAGCGCCGCCCGCACGACGTCCATGTCCCGTGCCGTGTTGCGGGTGGTCAGGTGCGGCAGCAGGTCCCCCGCCTTGGCCCAGCACTTGTCGGCGACCGACCGGGCCCGGGCCACGTCCTTCGCGAAGGTCCGCGCGCTGTAGGGGTGCAGGACGGTCTGCTCGTCGCCCGTCAGGTCGCAGCCGATCGGCGAGCTCTGCCCGACCCCGCGCGGGTCGAAGCCGATCAGGTCGAACCGCTCGCGCACCTCCGCCGGGAGCAGCGGCTCCATCTCCACCGGCATGGTCAGCCCCGGGCCGCCCGGACCGCCGGGGTTCATCAGCAGCACGCCGTGCCGCTCGCCCGGGTTGGTCGCGGCGACCCGCGACACCGCGACCTCGATCTTCCGGCCGCCGGGGTCGGCGTAGTCCAGCGGCACCTTCACCTTCGCGCACTCGAACGCGGCCGGCCGGCCCGCGTCGCAGCGCTCCCAGCGGAGTTCCTGCTGCGCGTACGGCTGGAGCGGATCGCCCGCCGCGAACGCCGTCGCGGGGGTGAGCGCCGCCATCACGGTGGTCAGCGCGCCGACCGTCAGCGCGGAAATCGTTCGTCCGTCTCGCAGAACCATGCCAGTCCTCTGTGCAGAAGTCGGTGTCTCGGATTGCCTCCAGTCTCCGTACCGCCACCTCCCTCCCTCGTCCGACGCGGGGATGGACTCCCGGTCCGCCCTGAGGCGGAGGCCGAGGCCCCGGTCTGGGGCCGGGCTCCTGTTCCCGGCCGTTCACCGCTCAGGGTCGACGGCCCCTCAGCCGGCGGCCGGCGAACGCCCGGTGGGCGCCCGGGCCCACCCCGCGGCACGGGCCCGCACCGCCCGGGCGCGCCGGGCCGCCCGGTTCGGTGTCCCCGGCGAAGGGCGCCCCCGCCCCCTAGTACTCCAGCAGCGCTTCGCTATCTGGCCTGGTCAGAGGTGTCGTGGGGAGTCTAGCGGGCTGTCGGTGGGACAGAGGCGTTCTTCGTGGAGCGTCCCTCTCCCGGGTGCAGTCGCCGTTGGTAGTGGCAGTGGCG
>NZ_JBHYUU010000016.1:0-77707 GCF_042749955.1 Kitasatospora sp. NPDC059462
GGCTGGTACACCGTCGGCCAGGACGCCGCCAAGCCCGGGGTGACCACCGCCGACGGCCCCGGCCCCGAGGGCGTCGCCACCCCGGACCTCGCCCCCGCCGCGCAGCCGGCGGCCGACCAGGCCTCGCCGACCGCCGCCCCGGCCGCCCGGGCCGCCGACGCCCGGCAGGCCGAGACCCCCGCCGCCGGCCGCAGCGAGGCCCGCGCCGACGGCTCGGTCGAGGCGATCCCCGGCCTCGGCGCCGCGTTCACCGGCCGGATACCCGCCGACACCACCCAGGTCGTGGTGGCCACCGGCGAGGGCAAGGACACCAACCGGACCGGTGTCACGCTGTGGACCCGCACCGCCGACGGCCGCTGGCTGGCCGGCGAGACCTGGCAGGGCCACAACGCGTTCAAGGGCTGGACCACCGACCACAACGAGGGCGACCTGCGCAGCCCGATCGGCGTCTTCTCGCTCACCGACGCCGGCGGCCGCAAGGCGGACCCGGGCAGCCGGCTGCCCTACGACAAGGACGCCAACTTCGTGGTCTCCGGGACGGGCTTCGCCGGCGAACAGCTGGCCGGGTCCTTCGACTACGTCGTCGCGATCAACTACAACCGGGTGCCCGGCAACTCCCCGCTCGACCCGCGCCGCCCGAACGGCTCGACCAAGGGCGGCGGGATCTGGATCCACGTCGACCACGGCGGTCCGACGCACGGGTGCGTCTCCATCCCGGAGGAGAAGATGGCGCAACTGATCCGCACCC
This sequence comes from Kitasatospora sp. NPDC059462, assembly GCF_042749955.1. Lineage (NCBI taxonomy): Bacteria > Bacillati > Actinomycetota > Actinomycetes > Kitasatosporales > Streptomycetaceae > Kitasatospora > Kitasatospora sp. NPDC059462. Next base: position 749 of record NZ_JBHYUU010000016.1, read on the forward strand.
TCGACCCGGCCGCCCGCCCGGTGATCGTGATGGGCGACGCGGCCTCGCTGGCGGCCTGACCGGCCCCGCGAGGGCGGAATCGTCCGTCCGCGTCGCATCCGCGCGCCGGTCGGCGACCCGTCTGCCGCAACGCCCCTTGTCGGCCTCCTACAGCATCCCGGCGTGGATCCTGTAGCCGGTCGCGACCCGCTGACCAGCGGGTAACCGGGTTGAGTTGGCAGTATGAGCGGTTCGCGCATCGTGGCACTCGGCCACTACCAGCCCCCCAAGGTCCTCACCAACGACGACCTGGCCAAGCTGGTCGACACCGACGACGAGTGGATCCGCAGCCGGGTGGGCATCCGGACGCGGCACATCGCGGAGGGCGAGACCGTCGTCGACCTCGCCGCCGAGGCGGCGCAGAAGGCGCTGGCCAACAGCGGCCGGTCGGCGTCCGAGGTCGACCTGGTCGTGGTCGCCACCTGCACCGCGGTGGAACGCAGCCCCAACACGGCCGCCGCCGTCGCCGCCCGGCTCGGGGTGCGGGCGCCGGCCGCCTACGACATCAACACGGTCTGCTCGGGCTTCTCGTACGCGCTGGCCACCGCGGACCACGCGATCCGCGCCGGTGCGGCCCGGACGGCCCTGGTGATCGGCGCCGAGCGGATGTCGGACACCCTCGACTGGACCGACCGGTCGACCTGCGTGATCTTCGGCGACGGCGCCGGCGCGGCGCTGGTCGAGGCCCAGGAGGAGGGCGCCGAGCCGGGGATCGGCCCGGTGGTCTGGGGCTCGGAACCGGAGAAGGGCGACGCCGTGGTGATCACGGGCTGGGACCCGGTGATCAGCCAGCAGGGCCAGTCGGTGTTCCGCTGGGCGACCACCCAGATCGCCCCGCTGGCCCGCCAGGCCTGCGAGCGGGCCGGGATCGACCCCTCCGAGCTGAAGGGCTTCGTGCCGCACCAGGCCAATCTGCGGATCATCGACGCCATCGCGACCAGGCTCGGGGTCACCGACGCGGTGGTGGCCCGGGACGTCGTGGAGTCCGGCAACACCTCGGCGGCCTCCGTGCCGCTGGCCTTCTCCAAGCTGGTCGAGCGCGGCGAGCTGTCGCCCGGCGACCCGGTGCTGCTGTTCGGCTTCGGCGGCGGCCTGGCCTACGCCGGGCAGGTCGTCCGCTGCCCCTGAGGCTCCTGGCGCGCTCCTGGCGCTCCCGGCGCTCCTGGGGCCTCCGAGGCCCCCGGGGCGCCCGAGGACGGCCCCGGCCGCCCCTCCGCCTCCCGGCATGCCTGTGGGCGGTCACCCGACGTGGGTGACCGCCCACAGGCGTGTCATGGCGCGCTGCGGACCGCCGGCGGACCTCCCCCGAGGACACGGCCGCCGTCCGTCGTACCCCGGACAGGAGGCCGGGGCGCACGCGAAGCGGAAGGTGGGTCGGAGCGGATCGGTCTACTTGGGCGCCTTCTTGCCGGTGACGCCCAGGTACACCAGGGGAGCGAGGTTGGGCTTGAGGTCCTTGACCTTGACGCCCCAGGAGGTGAAGGCCTTCTGGTGCTCGGCCGCCGAGGCGAGCAGCGAGACCAGTGACCCGGCGACGGCGGCCGGATCCAGCGACTTGTCGGCCTGGCCCTTCGCCTGGAGTTCCTTGACGGCCTCCGTGAGCGGCTTGGCGACCGCGTTGAGGACGGTCATGCGGATCTTGAAGAACCGCTTGTCCCCTTCGGCGGCACCGAGCGTGACCACGCGGAGAATGGCGTCGTTCTTGCGCCAGAAGGCGAGGAATCCGTCGACCAGTTCTTCCGAAGTGGCCGTGCCGGACTTCCCTGCCCAGGACTTTCCGGCCACCAGCTCTTTGAGCGTGTCGGCGTCCTTGGCCATTTCCTCGGCGATTTCGAGGACGGCGCCCTCGACATCCGGGAAGTACTGGTAGAAGGTCGCGGGGGAGGTACCCGCCATACGGGCGACGTCGATGACCTTGACGTCCCGATAGGGCGACGTGCTGAGCATCTCGCGGAGGCAGTCGAGCAGCTTCTGCCGCGTCTCCTGTCCGCGTCGCCCGGCGACGCGACCGTCGACGGTGCGAACTTGTCCTGTCATGCCGTCAGCTTACCGTGGCCCGATCTTGGCGCGATTCGGTGATGTGACAATTACTCCGCCCGGGGGTTGGTATAGCCGTCCGGGAGGCTTCCGAGGGATATTCATTCGGCCCCCGCGGCCCCTCTTGACGCCCCCCCGTGCACCGGCGACCCCACAGGGTGACGAACCCTTCGCTGAGGGGTTGTCGAGTAACGGAGCGTGACGACCCGATCGGTGGTGTGACCTGCCCCTCCCAGTACTCCCGGGCGTGTCGGGCGCAAGCCGGAGCCGGAGCGGACGTCAGAATCCGGCCGTTCCGGAGCCGCTGACCGGGCGGTGGAGCCTCCCCCCGGGCGGACACCGCTCTGGGCGGGGGAGGTTGGAGATGCACCGGGCGGCATTGGAGAATCGGGTCCGGCACCACGCGGCGGGTGTCCGGCACCCGCGGGCGGTGCACAAGACGGGGAGGTGGCAGCGGGTGGACCAGCTGACGGCGCACGATCCGAGGCGGATCGGGCCCTTCGAGGTGCTGGGGCGGCTCGGGGCGGGCGGCATGGGCCTGGTCTACCTGGCACGATCGCCCGCCGGCCGGCGGGTGGCGATCAAGACGGTCCGGGGGGAACTGGCCGAGGACGAGCTGTTCCGGGTCCGCTTCGCGCGGGAGATCGCGGCCGCCAAGACGGTCGGAGGCTTCTACACGGCGGCCGTGGTCGACGCCGACCCGGACGCCCGGGTGCCCTGGCTGGCCACCGCGTACGTCCCGGCGCCGTCCCTGGAGGACCTGGTCACCGAGTGCGGGCCGCTGCCGGTCGGGGCGGTGCGCTGGCTGGTGGCCGGCATCGCCGAGGCCCTGCAGTCCATCCACGCCGCCGGGCTGGTCCACCGCGACCTCAAGCCGTCCAACGTGCTGGTGGTCGAGGACGGCCCCCGGGTGATCGACTTCGGCATCGCCGCCGGGGTCTCCAGCACCCGGCTCACCATGACCAACGTCGCGGTCGGCACCCCGGCGTACATGTCGCCGGAGCAGGCCCGGGACAGCCGGGGCGTGACCGGCGCCAGCGACGTCTTCTCGCTCGGCTCGCTGCTGGTCTTCTGTGCCACCGGCCACCCGCCGTACCGGGGCGCCAACCCGGTGGAGACGGTCTTCCAGCTGCTGCGCGACCAGCCCGACCTCTCCGGCCTGCCGGTGGAGCTGGCCGACCTGGTGCGCGCCTGCATGCGGCCGGCGCCCGAGCACCGGCCGACCCCGGAGCAGATCCAGGCCGAGCTGGCCCCGCACCTGTTCTCCCGGGACGACGCCTCGGGCGAGGCCGGGGACTGGCTGCCGCCCGACGCCCTCGCCCTCATCGAGCACAAGCGGGGCCGCCGCCAGCCGCCGCCGGCCGTCCCGCCGCAGCCCGCTCCGCCGCCGGTCCCGCAGCCGCACCCGGCGCCGCACCCGGCCCAGGACGACCCGCGCACCCGGGCGGTCGCCGGGCACGCCCCGCCCGCCGGCCCGGTGCACACCCGGCCCCCCGGACCGGACACCGAGGCCGCCACCGAGAAGCTGGCCGCCCCCAGCCGGCACCGCCGGCCGGCCGTCGGGGAGGGCGACGAGGTACGGCTGCCCGGCGCCTCGGTCCGGATAGGGCCGGGGCCGCGCGCGGAGCAGGCCGGCCCGGGCGCGGCGCCCGCCGAGACCGACTGGGTCCGGCGGATCACCCCGCCCCCGGCCCGGGCCGCCCGCTGGCGCCCGTGGCGGTTCCGGATGTCCAACGAGGTCTGGGGCACCCCGGTGGTCGCCGACGGCACCCTGTTCGTCTCCAGCTTCGAGGTGCACGCCCTGGACATCGCCTCCGGGCAGCGCCGCTACAAGACCAGGGACGTCGCCTGGGCCCTCGCGGTGGACGCCGGCCGGGTGCACGCGGCCGACGGCCCGCACCTGTACACGGTGGACGTCGCGGACGGCACCGAGCGCTGGCGGCACTCGCTGGACGGCTGGGTGTACTCGCTGGACGCGGCCGAGGGCGTGCTCTGCTGCGGTGTCCGCGGCGGCGGCGTCCAGCTGCGCTCGGCGGCCACCGGGGCCGAGCTGTGGCGCGCCGACGACGCCCAGCAGGACTTCGAGAACCCGCAGTCCGGCCCCGCCCTGGTGGGCGGCTCGGCGTACTACTACGGCGGACGGCGGCTGCGCTGCGTGGACCCGCGCGGCGCGGGCCTGCGCTGGTCGGTCCCGGTGGGCGAGGACGTGCCCTCCCGCCCGGTCGAGCGCTCCGGCGTGCTGTACGTGACGGCCGGCACCCGGGTCTACGCGCTGGACGCGGCGAGCGGGGCCGAGCGTTGGCGCTTCGAGGCCCCGGTGGTGCTCTTCACCCCGCCGGCGCTGGACGGCGACGCGGTCTACGTCGCCGACTACCTCGGCACCGTGTACGCGCTGGACGCGGCCACCGGCCGGGACCGCTGGCGCGCGGTCACCGGCACCCGGCAGGGCGCCGAGCCGGTGGTGGTCGGGGACGGCATGGTGCTGGTCGGCAGCGGCGAGGTGCTGTACGCGTTCGAGGCGGGCAGCGGCCGGGAGCGCTGGCGCTACACCGCGCGCGGCGAGATCGTCGGCTCCCCGGCGGTCGCGGACGGGCTGGTCCACCTGGGCAGCCGGGACCACTCGCTGCACACCGTGGACCTGGCCAGCGGTCAGCTGCGCTGGGAGCTGGGCACCAAGGGCGAGCTGACCGGCTCACCGGTGGCGATCGGCGGGAAGGTCTTCGTCGGCAGCAAGGACCGCTGCGTCTACGCGCTGGACGCCTTCTACGGCACGGCGGTGCCCTCGCACTGACCCGGGGTACGGGCGGCGGGAGCCCGGGGCTCCCGCCGCGGACGCGCTACTTCCGGGCCTCCGGGTGGCGGCTGCACCAGCCCTCCCAGGCCGAGGCGACCATGGACTCCACGCCGTGCCGGGCGGTCCAGCCCAGCTCGCGCTCGATCAGCTCGGCCGAGGCGACCACCCGGGCCGGGTCGCCGGCCCGGCGCGGGGTGATCTCGGGGGTGGTGTCGTACCCGGTGACCTTGCCGATCACGTCCAGCATCTCGCGGACGCTGACGCCCTCGCCGCGGCCGATGTTGAGGACCAGCGAGGTCTCCCCGGCCGGGTCGGCCGCCAGCCGCTTCGCCGCGGCCACGTGGGCCGAGGCGATGTCGGAGACGTGGATGAAGTCACGGACGCAGGTGCCGTCCGGGGTGGGGTAGTCGTCGCCGAAGACCCGCGGGGCCTCGCCGGCGGTGAGCCGCTCGAAGACCATCGGGATCAGGTTGAACACCCCGGCGTCGGAGAGCTCCGGCGAGGCGGCGCCGGCCACGTTGAAGTAGCGCAGGGCGACGGTGGACATCCCGTGGGCCTTGCCGGCCGCGGCCACCAGCCACTCGCCGGCCAGCTTGGTCTCGCCGTACGGGCTCATCGGGGCGCACGGGGTCGACTCGGTGACCAGGTCGACGTCGGGCATGCCGTAGACGGCGGCGGAGGAGGAGAAGAGGAAGCGCTTCACGCCGCCCTCGGCCGCGGCCTCCAGGACGGTCTGGAGGCCGATCATGTTCTCCCGGTAGTACAGGAAGGGCTGCTCGACCGACTCGCCCACCTGCTTCTTGGCGGCGAAGTGCAGGATGCCCTCCACCCGGTGCTCGCGGATGGCCGCGTCCAGCGCGGCGCGGTCCAGGGTCGACCCCTCGACCAGGGCGACCCCCTCGGGCAGCCGGGTCCGGTCTCCGGTGCTCAGGTCGTCCAGGACGGCCACGCGCTCGCCCGCGTCGAGGAGCTGCTGCACGACGTGCCCGCCGATGTATCCGGCACCGCCGGTGATCAACCAAGTCATGGCCGAATCCTAGGGCCCGCCCTCGAACTCCCGTCGTCCGCCCGGAGGGCGGGTGGGAGTTCGAGGACGGGCCCTGGGGGCGTGGGGATTTCGCGGTGGTGCCGTGGGCGCGTCGGAGCCGGGAACCCGGACATTTCGGTGAAATGCTGACAAATATCTCTGCGTCGCGTTCGGGCGGCCCTCCGCGGCCGCGCGCTGAGGAACCCGGAGGCCGTCACGGTGAACCGCACGAAGGAGCCCACCCGTCCGATCCCGGCCGGATCGCGCCCGACCGGGCCCGGGACGTCCGGCGCGCGGCTGCTCGCGCCGGGCACCCTCGCCGTGCTGACCGCACTCGCACTGGCCGGGTGCAGCAGCGGGTCGTCCTCGGACTCCTCCTCGCCGCAGAGCGGCTCCCCGGCCGTCACCGCCGCGGCCACCGGCAGCCCCTCCCAGCCGGGCGGGGCCAACCAGCTCCAGTCCGACTACCAGCGGGTGATCGGGGACGTGCTGCCCTCGGTGGTGCAGATCACCACCGGCAGCGGCCTCGGCTCCGGGATCGTCTACGACGACAAGGGCGACATCGTCACCAACGCCCACGTGGTCGGCACCGCCACCACCTTCACCGTCACCCTGGCCGGCAGCACCAAGCCGCTGGACGCCACCCTGGTCGCCAGCTACCCGGACTCCGACCTCGCGGTGATCAAGCTGAGCAGCCCGCCGGACGGCCTCAAACCGGCCGCCTTCGGGGACTCCACCAAGGTCGAGCTCGGCCAGATCACCCTCGCCATGGGCAGCCCGCTCGGACTCTCCAGCAGCGTCACCCAGGGCATCGTGTCGGCCACCGGCCGGACCGTCTCCGAGCCGGGCACCCAGGGCTCACCGGGCGCCGTGATCGGCAACATGGTGCAGACCTCGGCCGCGATCAACCCCGGCAACAGCGGCGGCGCGCTGGTGAACCTGGACAGCCAGGTGATCGGCATCAACACGCTGGCCGCCACCGAGCCGGAGTCCAACGGCGCCGCCGCCCCGGGCATCGGCTTCGCCATCCCGGCGTCCACCGTGACCAGCATCGCCGACCAGCTGATCAAGGAGGGCAAGGTCACCAACTCCGGCCGGGCCGCCCTCGGGATCACCGCCCGGACCTACTTCGACCAGAACTTCCGCCCGGCCGGCGCCGTGGTGGTGGCCGTCGCGCCGGACGGCCCGGCCGGTTCGGCGGGCCTCCAGGTCGGGGACGTGATCACCAGGATCGGCGACACCCCGGTCGACTCGCTGAACTCGCTCACCACCGCGCTGGCCTCGCTCGCGCCGGGCAGCAAGGTGACCGTCACCTACACCCGGGACGGCCGGAGCAGGAGCGCCGACGTCACCCTCGGCACCCTGGAGACGCCCTGACCCCACCAGCCCCCGGACGGCGGGCGGCCCGCACAACCGCGCAAGGGTTCCGCGGGGCCGCCCGCCGTCCGGGCCCGGGGGGTCGTCGACGAGGGGGCCGCGCCGGCGTCAGCGGCGGGCGGCGCGGGTCCGCCAGGGGAGCTCGACGGTCACCGTGGTCGGTCCGCCGTCCGGGCTCTCCACCAGGAACACCCCGTCCACCGCGCGGATCCGCTCGGCCAGCCCGGCCAGCCCGCTGCCCGGGTAGGGGGCCGCGCCGCCCCTGCCGTTGTCCTGGACCAGCAGCATCAGCTGCTCGTCGGCCCGCCAGACGTCCACCGTGGCGGAGCGGGCGCCGGAGTGCTTGGAGATGTTGGTCAGCAGCTCGCTGACCGTGAAGTAGGCGATGCCCTCCACCGCCGAGTCCGGCCGGTCGGTGCTGCCGTCCCGGGCCTTCAGGTCGACGTGCACCTTGACCCCCTCCGGCACCGTGCAGCGCGCCGCCACCGAGGAGAGCGCCGCGTCCAGGCCGCGGTCGGTGAGCACCGCCGGGTGGATGCCCCGGGCCAGGTCGCGCAGCTCCTGGAGGGCCAGCTTCACCTCGCCGTGGGCGTTGTCGACCATCTTCGCGGCGACCGCCACGTCCTCCGGGGTCTCGGTCTCCTGCAGCCGCTCCTTGGCCATGCCGAGGTCCATCGCCAGCGCCACCAGCCGGGCCTGGGCGCCGTCGTGCAGGTCGCGCTCGATCCGGCGCAGGTCGGCGGCGGCGGTGTCGACCACGGTGCCGCGGTCGTCCTCCAGCTCGCGGACCCGCTCGGACAGGGCGCCCGGGTACAGCAGGGTCTCCACCAGCATCCGGTCCACCGCCGACTGGGCGCGGACCGCCCACGGCAGCAGCGGCCAGCCGACCAGCACGAAGACCAGGGTCAGCGCGAAGCTCAGCACGCCCCAGGGCAGCATCAGCACGTTGTAGAGGGCCGAGCGCCAGGACAGCGCGTCGGTCAGGTGGGCGATCGCGTAGCCGGTGATGCCCGGCCGGCGGCGCTGCACCGGCTCCGGCTCGGGCACCTCGGAGCCGTACAGCGCCCGGGCCCGGCCGCGGGCGAAGCCGCCCATCGACCGGCAGCCCGCCAGTCCGGCGGCGAGCAGCGGCAGGCCGATCACGGTGATCGACAGGGCGAGGCCGATCGACAGCGTCGCGATCGTGAAGAGGAAGCCGGCGATCCCGAGCGGCAGGTTCAGCAGCAGCTGCCCGACCTGCCGCCACATCCGGGCGCCGTACAGCGGGGTGGGTCCGGCGGCCGTCGCCGGCTCCTGGCCGGCGCCCTCGGCCGTGCCGTCCGTTCGCGTCATCTCGGTCTACCGTCCTTCTCCGGTCAGGCTGTGCTCCTAGCTTGGCCGGTCGGGGGCGGGTGGGGCCATGGGGGTGATACGTCTCCCCGTGCGGGGGTTATCCCCACCCCGCCCGGGGTGCCTCCGGCGGGGCGTGCGGTGTCCACCGGCTGTCCACCGGGTGTCTTGCGGATCGGGCAGGATGCGGGGTACCCATGCCGTGCACTTAGACTCACGCACTGGCGATGGTTATGAGCGTGTAAAGGAACGTCGTAGAACCGGCCCGAGGGCGGGTTCCGTGGCCGATGTGGAGGCGAGGGCATGGTGGGGCAGCGGGCGGCTTCGGTCGCGGCCGACCCGGCGGCCGGCAGCGGCTACTTCGACGCGTACGCCGCGATGGGCCTGCTCGCCGTCGTCGGCGTGCTCTTCGTGACGGTGGCGTTCACCGCGAACCGCCTGCTGCGGCCGGTGGTGTACTCGCCGGAGAAGCTCCTCGCCTACGAGTGCGGCGTGGACCCGGTGGGGGAGGACTGGGCCCACACCCAGATCCGCTACTACGTCTACGCCTTCCTGTACGTGATCTTCGCGGTCGACGCGATCTACCTGTTCCCGTGGGCGACCGTCTTCGCCTCCGCCGGGTACGGCGCCGGGACGCTGGTCGAGATGTTCGTCTTCATCGGCTTCCTCGCGGTCGGACTGCTCTACGCCTGGAAGAAGGGCGTTCTGGAATGGACGTGACGCACACCCACTCGCACGGGCACGACGCCTCCGGCGGCCCGGTTCCGCTGGGCGTGCCGGACCCGTCGCGCCCCGGTGCCGCCGTCGAGCGGCGGAGCATCGGCCCGCTGGCCCGGCTGGCCCCGGACCCGGTGAAGGTCGTCCTCAACTGGGGACGCCGCTACAGCCTCTGGTGCTTCAACTTCGGCCTGGCCTGCTGCGCGATCGAGTTCATCGCGGCCTCGATGGCCAAACACGACTTCATCCGGATGGGCGTGATCCCGTTCGCGCCGGGTCCCCGGCAGGCCGATCTGATGATCGTCTCGGGGACGGTGACCGACAAGATGGCGCCCGCCGTCAAGCGGCTCTACGAGCAGATGCCCGAGCCGAAGTACGTCATCTCCTTCGGCGCCTGCTCGAACTCGGGCGGGCCCTACTGGGACTCCTACTCGGTGACCAAGGGCGTCGACCAGATCATCCCGGTCGACGTCTACGTGCCCGGGTGCCCGCCGCGCCCGGAGGCGCTGCTCCAGGGCATCCTCAAGCTCCAGGAGAAGATCGCCGCCGAGTCGCTGCCCGGCCGCTACACCGCGCCCGCTGCGGCGCTGCGGCGTCCGCCGGTGGCCGGGCCCGGTGCGGCCGGTGGCGGTGCCGATGCCGCCGGTGCCGCCGGTTCCGGTGCCGCCGGTTCCGGTTCCGTCGAGGGAGGGGTCTCGTGACCACGGCCGAGCAGTACGCGGCGTCGGTCGGGGAGTGGGCGACCGGCGCCGAGGCGTACGGGCTGATCACCGTCGACGTGCCGGCGGAGCACTGGACCGAGGCGCTCACCGCCGCCCGGGACACCCTGGGCCTCACCTTCTTCGACTGGCTCAGCGCCGTCGACGAGCTCGCCGACGGCTTCTCGGTGGTCGCCCACCTCGCCGCGGTCGACGCCCCGGGCGTGCGCCACCTGGCGCTGCGCACCCGGGTGCCGCGCGACGCGGCCGCGCTGCCGAGCGCCGTCACGGTGTACGCCGGGGCCGCCTGGCACGAGCGCGAGACGCACGAGATGTTCGGCATCGACTTCCCCGGGCACCCCCACCTGGTCACCCTGCTGCTGCCGGACGGCTTCGAGGGGCACCCGCTGCGCAAGGAGTTCGTGCTCGCGGCGCGGGTCGCCAAGGCCTGGCCGGGAGCCAAGGAGCCTGGCGAGTCCGACCACGGCGACGGGCCGGCGCGGCGCAAGATGCAGCCGGCCGGCGTGCCGGACCCGAACGAGTGGGGACCGCTGAAGGGCACCCTGCCGCCGGTCGCCGAGCGGCCGGCCCGCGGGGCCCGGGCCGCCGGCGCGGCCCGGACGCCGCGGGCGGCCGCCGCAGGTGCGGCCGGTGCCGGCGGTGCCGAGGGCACCGCTGCGGTGCGGGCGGACCGGCCGCGCCGGACGCGTTCGGTCTCCGAGGGGTCGGCGAGCCAGACGGCCGGCGAGACGCCCGCCGAGGCGCCCGCCGAGACGCCCGCAGCGGCGGCCGCCGCGGAGGAGAGGCCCGCGGTGCGGGCGGACCGGCCGCGCCGGACGCGTTCGGTCTCCGAGGGATCGGTGAGCCAGGCACCCGGCGAGGCCGCCCCGGCGTCGGCCCCGGCCCGCACGCAGTCCTCCGACGCGCCGTGGCACAACCCGGTGCCGGCGCACGACGAGCCCGCGAAGCCGGCCGCCGAGGAGCCGGTCGCGGAACGGCCCGCCGCCGAGGAACCCGCCGCGGAGCGGCCGGCCGCCGAGGAGAAGACGAGCGAGACGCCGCCGGCCGAGTCGGCCGGCCAGGACGGAGACGGCGCGTGAACCTGTTCGACACGGTGCTGCGCTGCGTCGCCACACTGGTCGTCTTCCTCGTCCTCCCCCTGGTCATCGGCCAGACCGAGCACAAGGTGATGGCGCACATGCAGGGCCGCCTGGGCCCGATGTACGCCGGTGGCTTCCACGGCTGGGCGCAGCTGATCGCGGACGGCGTGAAGTTCGCGCAGAAGGAGGACATCGTCCCGGCCGGCGCGGACCGGCGGATCTTCCAGCTGGCGCCCGCCGTCTCGCTGCTGCCGTACCTGCTGGTGCTGCTGGCGATCCCGGTCGGACCGGGCGGTTTCGTCGGGCAGGCGGTGGACGCCGGCCTGTTCTTCGTGCTGGCCGTCATGGGCGTCGGCGTGATCGGCAAGCTGATGGCCGGCTGGGCCTCGGCCAACAAGTTCTCGCTGCTCGGCGGTCTGCGGACGGCCGCGCAGCTGATGTCCTACGAGCTGCCGATGGTGCTCGCCGCCGCCTCCGTGGCGATGGCCGCCGGGACGCTCTCGCTGCCCGGGATCATGGACGCCTGGGAGTGGTACTGGATCCCGTGGCAGCTGATCGGCGGTTTCGTGTTCTTCACGGCCGGCCTGGCCGAGCTGCAGCGCCCGCCGTTCGACATGCCGGTCGCCGACTCCGAGATCATCTTCGGCGCGTACACCGAGTACACCGGTCTGCGCTTCGCGCTGTTCCTGCTCTCCGAGTACGCGGGCATCCTGGTGGTCTCCGCGCTGACCGCGGTGCTGTTCCTCGGCGGCTGGCACGGCCCGCTGCCGGACCAGCTCGGCTGGCTGTGGACCCTGCTGAAGACCTTCGCGCTGGCCTTCGTGGTGATCTGGCTCCGGGTCACCTACCCCCGGCTGCGCGAGGACCAGCTGATGCGCTTCGCGTGGACCGTGCTGATCCCGCTCGCCCTCGTCCAGCTGGCCCTCACCGGCATCATCAAGGTGGCGATCTCATGAGTTTCCCCGGAGCGGGCCTGGCCAAGGGCCTGGCCGTCACCCTGCGGACGATGACGAGGAAGAGCGTCACCGCGCAGTACCCCGACGTCCAGCCGAGCCTTCCGCCGCGCTCGCGCGGTGTGATCGCGCTGCTGGAGGAGAACTGCACGGTCTGCATGCTCTGCGCCCGTGAGTGCCCGGACTGGTGCATCTACATCGACTCCCACAAGGAGACGCTGCCGGCCGCCGACCCGAACGCGCGCGCCCGCACCCGCAATGTGCTCGACCGGTTCGCCATCGACTTCTCGCTCTGCATGTACTGCGGGATCTGCATCGAGGTGTGCCCGTTCGACGCGCTGTTCTGGTCGCCCGAGTTCGAGTACGCGGAGACCGACATCCTGGAGCTGACCCACGAGCGGGACCGGCTGCGGGAGTGGATGTGGACGGTGCCGGTGCCGCCGGCGCTGGACCCGGCGGCCGAGGAGCCCAAGGAGATCGCCACCGCGCGCAAGGCCGCCGACAAGCTGGTGGCCGCCGCGGCCAAGGCGGCCGCCGAGGCCGCCGAAGCGTCGGAGGCGTCGGAGGCGCCGGCGGCGCCGGACGCGCCCGAGGGCGGTGGTGACGCGTGAAGGGCGCAGCCACCCTGCTCGCCGCGACCGGGTCGCTGGACCCGGCCGCGCGCTCGTTCCTCTCCCCGACCGGGGTGGAGATCGTCTTCCTGCTGGTCGGCATCGCCGTGCTCGGCTCGGCCCTGGTCGCCGTCACCACCAAGCAGCTGGTGCACGCCGCGCTCTGGCTGGTCGTCGCGCTCGGCGGGCTGGCGGTGGAGTTCCTGCTGCTCACCGCCGAGTTCATCGCCTGGGTGCAGGTGCTGATCTACCTCGGCTCGGTGGTCGTCCTGGTGCTGTTCGGGCTGATGCTCACCAAGGCGCCGATCGGGCGCTCGCCGGACGCCGACTCCAAGAACCGCTGGGTCGCCCTGGTGGTCGCGCTGGCCTCGGCCGGCACGCTGGTGACGCTGGTCGTGGACGCCTTCCGGACCTCCTGGATCGACCTCGGCGCGGGCGGCGGCTCCGCCTCGGTGACCGGCGCGAGCCTGTTCCGGACCTGGGTGCTGCCCTTCGAGGCGCTCTCGGTGCTGCTGCTGGCCGCGCTGGTCGGCGCGATCGTGCTCTCGCGCGGCGACCGGCGGAAGGTCCCGGCGCCGCGGGCCGGACGGATCCGGGCCGGACGGCCGGTGGGCTCCAACGGGACGGTCGCGCAGAGTGCGCCGCCCGCGCCCGTCGCCGCTCCCGGGGCCGGGCCCGCGACTGCTCCGACCACCACCGAGCAGGAGGGCTGATGCACCTCGCCTACCCCGTCGTCCTCGCCGCGCTGCTGTTCAGCGTCGGCGTCTACGGCGTGCTCGCCCGGCGCAACGTCGTCCTGGTGCTGATGTCCGTCGAGCTGATGCTCAACGCCGTCAACCTCAACCTCGTCGCCTTCGACGCCTGGCTGCGCGACTCGCTGCACGCCGGGCAGGCGCTGACCCTGTTCACCATCACCGTCGCCGCCGCCGAGATCGGCCTCGGACTCGCCATCGTCCTGCTGCTGTTCCGGGCTCGGGGCACCGCGGACATCGACCGGGTCACCGCGCTCGGCGATCCGGCCGAGTCCACCGCCGACACCGGGCCGGCGCCGGCCGGAGCCGAGGCGCTGAAGGGCCGGGCCACCGCATGAACCTCGCCCTGCCCGCCCTCGTCCCCGCGCTGCCCGCGCTCGGCGCGGCGGCCACCCTGGCCACCGGCAAGCGCGCGCCCGGCCTCGCCCGGCCGCTGGCGATCGTCCCGGTCGCCGTCTCGGCGGTGCTCGCCCTGGTCGTCGCGATCCAGCTCGGCAGCGGCCAGGCGCTGGACGCCGCCACCCGGCTCACCCCGACCGGCGGGCCGGACATCGCGCTCGCGATCCACCTGGACGGCTTCAGCTCGCTGATCTCGGTGCTGGTCGGCCTGGTCGCCACCTGTGTGCAGGTCTACTCGACCGCGTACCTCAAGGACGACCCGCGCTACCCCTCGTACGCGGCGCTGGTCTCGCTGTTCACGGCGGCGATGTTCCTGGTCGTCTACTCCGGCGACCTCGTCGTGCTGCTGGTCGGCTGGGAGGTCATGGGCATCTGCTCGTACTTCCTGATCGGCCACCACTGGGAGACCGAGGACGCCCGCTCCGCCTCGCTGAAGGCCTTCCTGGTCACCAAGCTCGGCGACGTGCCGTTCCTGTTCGGCGTCTTCCTGCTCGGCGCCGACGCCGGGAGCTTCCGGATCGAGGACGTGCTGCGGGCCGCCACCGAGGGGCGGCTCGGCCACCCGACGCTGGTCGCGCTGCTGCTGCTGGCCGGTGTGGCCGGCAAGAGCGCGCAGTTCCCGCTGCACACCTGGCTCCCCGACGCGATGGCCGGTCCGACGCCGGTCTCCGCGCTGATCCACGCCGCCACCATGGTCGCGGCCGGCATCTACCTGGTGGCCCGGCTGCTGCCGGTCTTCCTGCTCTCCGGCGCGGCGCTGGTCGTGCTGGCGGTGATGGCCGCCGTGACGATGATCGGCTCGGCGCTCTGCGCACTCGCCCAGGACGACCTCAAACGGGTGCTCGCCTACTCGACCGTCGGCCAGCTCGGCTACATGGCCGGCGCGCTGGCCGGCGGCGACCGCCAGGCCTCGGTCTTCCACCTGGTCAGCCACGGCGCGTTCAAGGCGCTGCTGTTCCTCGCGGCCGGTGTGGTGATCCACGCCGCGCACACCAACTCGATCTCCGCGATGTCCCGGATGCCCGGGCTGCGCAAGCGCGTCCCGGACGCCTACTGGACGATGGGCATCGCGCTGGTCGCCCTGGTCGGCCTACCGCCGTTCGCCGGCTTCTTCAGCAAGGAGGCGGTGCTGACCGCCGCCGAGCACGCCGCCAACGGCGAGGCGCTGACCAACGGCCTCGGCCCCGCCTCGGCCGTGCCGCAGGCGGCCGGCTGGATCGTGCTGATCTCGGCCGGACTCACCGCGCTGCTCACGGCGGCGTACGCGGCCCGGCTGTTCCTGGTGGCCTTCCACAGCCCGGCGGGCGCGGCCGCGGCGGCGCCCGCGGTGCTGCCCGCCGAGGACCGGGGCACGGTCGTCGGCGACCACGAGGCCGGCGCCCCGTACTCGCCCGAGCTGGACGAGGCCGACCCGGCCGTCGCCGAGCCGCCCGCGATGCGCTGGCCGCTGTGGGTGCTGGCGGTGCCGACCATCGGCTTCGGCGTCGCCGGCCTGCGCTCGGACTGGCTGCCCGCGCTGCTGGACGGCGGCTCGCTGCGGCCCTCCGCGGTCACCGCCGTCATCGGGACCGGCCTCGCCGTGGTCGGCGCACTGCTGGCCTACGGCGCCTGGCGCTCGGCCACCGCCCGGGTGCCCGGGCAGGTCGGAGCCCCGGCCGACGGGACCGTCGTCGCCGATCCCGGCCGTGCCCTGCTCGGTCCGCTGTTCGGCCCGGCCCGGCACGGCTTCGGCGTCGACCGGCTCTACGCCGCGCTGTTCGTCCGCCCGGTCGAGGCCGCCGCCCGGCTCGTCCGCTTCCTCGACCGCGAGGTCGTGGAGACGTACGTGCGCGGTGCCGGCGCCGGGGCGGGCCTGCTCGGCCGCGCGGTGCGGCTCGCCCAGACCGGCAACGCGCAGACCTACCTCAGCGCGCTGCTCGCCGGCGTCGTCCTGCTGGCCGTCCTGGTGGCGGTGTAGCCGATGCCGTACCTCCCTTCCCCGTCCGCCGCCCTGGTCGTCAGGAGCCCCCGATGAACGCGGTCCTCATCGCCCTCCTGGTGCTGCCGCTGCTCGGCGCCGCGCTCACCCTGGCCCCGGTGTTCGGCGCGGACCCGGCCGCCGCCGACCGCCGCGCGCTGCGCTTCAGCACCGTGGTGACCGGCGCCGTGCTGGTGCTCACCGTCGTCCTGGCCGCGGGCTTCGACCACGACGAGCCCGCCCGGATGCAGGCCACCACCGATGTGTCCTGGATCCCGGCGATCGGCGTGCGCCTCCACCTCGGCGTGGACGGCGTCTCGCTGCCGCTGGTCGTCCTGACCTCGCTGCTCACCTTCCTCTGCGCGCTGTACTCCGAACGGCGCCTGCCGTCCGGCGAGGGGGTGCCCTCGGCCCGGGCCTTCGCCGGGCTGTTCCTCCTCCTCGAAGTGGGCATGCTCGCCACCTTCGCGGTGCTGGACCTCGTGCTCTTCTTCCTGGCCTTCGAGATCGTGCTGATCCCGATGTACTTCCTGATCGCCCGCTGGGGCAGCGGGGCGAAGGTGCCGGCCGCCAACCGGTTCATCCTCTACACGCTGCTCGGCTCGGCCGTGATGCTGCTCGGCTTCCTGCTGGTCGGGGTCCGGGCGGGCACCTTCGACATGCAGGCCCTCGCCGCCGCCCACGGCTCCGGCCTGAGCCACTCCACCCAGGTGATCGCCGCCCTGGCGATCATGATCGGGCTCGCGGTCAAGGCCCCCGCCTGGCCGCTGCACAGCTGGCTCCCGGACGCGCACACGGCGGCCCCGACGGTCGGCTCCGTGCTGCTCGCCGGCGTGCTGCTGAAGATGGGCACCTACGGCCTGGTCCGCGTCCTCCTCCCGGTCGTCCCCGACGGCACCACCACGCTCGCCCCCTACCTGGGCGCGTTCGCCGCGGTCGGCATCGTCTACGGCTCGCTGGCCTGCCTCGCGCTCGCGCGGCGCGGCGCCAAGGGCGACCTCAAGCGCCTGATCGCCTACTCCTCCGTCGGCCACATGGGCTTCGTCCTGCTGGGCATCGCCTCCCTCACCCCGGTCGGCGTCAACGGGGCGCTGTTCGCCAACATCGCCCACGGTCTGATCACCGGCCTGCTGTTCTTCGTCGTCGGGGCGCTCAAGGACCGCTACGGCACGGCGGACCTCGACACCCTCTCCGGCGCCACCGGCGCCGCCCTCTACGGACGGGCACCCCGGCTCGGCGCACTGCTCGCCTTCGCCGCCGTCGCCAGCCTCGGCCTGCCCGGGCTGGCCGGCTTCTGGGGCGAGCTGCTCGCGATGTTCGGCGCGTTCGACCCGGCCGACGGCCTCTCGCGCCCCGCGTTCGTCACCTACATGGTCCTGGCCGGCCTCGGCACCCTCCTCACCGCCGCGTACCTGCTGATCGTGGTCAAGCGCGTCTGCATGGGCGACCCGAAGCAGCCCGCCCCGGTGGCCGAGCTCGCCGACCTGCGCCCGTACGAGGCCGTCAGCTGGACGCCGCTGGCCGCCCTCACCCTGCTCGCCGGTCTCTGGCCCGCGCTGCTGCTCGGCCTCTCCGACCCCGCCGTCAAACACCTCCTCGGGGGTGGCTGATCATGCTCGGCACCGCACTCGGACCTCACTCCACGGGGCAGACCACTGTGACCTCCCTCGCCGTCGCCAACCCGGGCAGCCTGATCCAGTCCGTGGACTGGGTGGCGATCGCGCCCCCGCTGATCGCCGCCGTGGCCGCCCTGGCCGTGCTGGTCACCGACCTCTTCCTGCCCGCGCCGCACAAGAAGTGGCTGGGCCGGCTCACCGCCGCCGGACTCGCCCTCGCGCTCATCTCGCTCCTCCCGCTCACCGGCGGATCACCCCGGGCCACCTTCTGTGCGCAGAACGTAACAGGAGCCACCGACAACGCGGGCTGCTCCTACGTCGCCGACCACTTCGCGCTGGTCTTCCAGCTGCTCGCGCTCGGCGGCGCGCTGATCGCCGCGCTGCTGTCCGCGCACACGGTGGACGAGGAGGAGCTGCCCCGCGGCGAGTACTGGTTCCTGCTGCTCGCCAGCGCCTGCGGCGCCGCCCTGCTCCCCGCCTCCCGCGACCTCGCCACCCTGGTGATCGCCCTGGAGGTGGCCTCGCTGCCCGCCTTCGCCCTGGTCGCGCTGCGCCGGGACGGCCGGGGCGCCGAGGCCGCGCTGAAGTTCTTCCTCTCCTCCGTCACCGCGACCGCCGTGATGCTGCTCGGCATCGGCTTCGTCTACGCGGCGAGCGGCAGCCTGCACCTGGGCGCCGTCGCCACCGGCCTGGAGCACGCGCCCGGACAGCTGAAGCCGCTGGCCGAGGCGGGCGCCGTGCTCACCCTGGTCGGCTTCGCCTTCAAGGTGGCCGCCGTCCCGTTCCACTTCTGGGTGCCGGACACCTACACCGGCGCCCCGCTGCCGGTGGCCGGCTACCTCTCGGTGGTCGGCAAGGCGGCCGGCCTGGCCGGTCTGGCGCTGGCCACCACGATCGCCTTCCGCCCGTACGCGCACACCTGGGGCCTGGCGCTCGCGGTGCTGGCCGCCGTCACCATGACGGTGGGCAACGTGGGCGCGCTGCGCCAGCGCTTCGACACCCGGTTCAGCGCGGTCCGGCTGCTCGCGTGGTCCTCGGTGGGCCAGGCCGGCTACCTGCTGGTGCCGCTGGCCGCGGCCGGCTACGCGCCCACCGCGACCGACCCGCTGGGCGCCACCGCCGCGTACGCGCTGATCTACGGCGTGGTCAACCTCGGCGCCTTCGGCGTGGTGGCGGCGGTCGGACGCCGGGCCGGGACCAGCGTGGACGACTTCCGCGGCCTGTTCGGGCGCAACCGCTGGACGGCGCTGGCGCTGGCGTTCTTCCTGCTCTGCCTGGCCGGACTGCCCCCGGGCGTGATCGGCCTGTTCGGCAAGGTGGTGGTCTTCCGCGCCGCCGTCGACGCCGGTCTGGGCTGGTTGGCCGTGGTGATGGCCGTCAACGTGGTCGTCGCCCTGTTCTACTACCTGCTCTGGACCGCCCGGCTCTTCGCCCCGGCGGAGGAGGGGGCCGCCGCGGCCCCCGCCGCCGAGCGGCGCCTGCCGGTGTCGCTGACCGCCACCCTGGGGCTCACCGCCTCGGCGGCGGTGGTGCTCTCGGTGGCCCCGCAGCTGGTCCTCCAGGTGGTCGGCGGCTCATTGTTCTGACCCTCCGCGCGGCGTGTGCCGAGGTGACGGGCGGTGCGGCCCCGGTCACCCGGCCGGGTGTCACGCCGGTCACAAGGGAACAAGGCCCACGTCCCCGCCCGTTGAGCGGGCAGGAGGGACGAGGCAGAAAGGGCTTCCCCACGCACCATTGGAGGGCCAGCCGTGCACCGCCGGCACAACGGACTGAGGACCGCCGCCCTGCTGGGCGGCCTCTCGGCGCTGATCCTGGTGATCGGCAGCTTCTTCGGCCGCACGGGCTTCGTGATCGCCCTGCTGGTCGCCCTCGGCACCAACGCCTACGCCTACTGGAACAGCGACAAGCTCGCCCTGCGCGCCATGCGCGCCCGCCCGGTGAGCGAGATCGAGGCCCCGCAGCTGTACCGGATCGTCCGTGAGCTCTCCACCGCGGCCCGCCAGCCGATGCCCCGCCTCTACATCTCGCCGACCCCGGCCCCGAACGCCTTCGCCACCGGCCGCAACCCGCGCAACGCGGCGGTCTGCTGCACCGACGGCATCCTGCAACTGCTCGACGAGCGGGAGCTGCGCGGCGTCCTCGGCCACGAGCTGAGCCACGTCTACAACCGCGACATCCTGATCTCCTCGGTGGCCGGGGCGCTCGCCTCGGTGGTGATGTTCCTGGTGAACTTTGCCTGGCTGATCCCGTTCGGCCGCAGCGAGGACGACGACGGCCCGGGCCTGTTCGGCATGCTCGCGATCATGATCCTCGGCCCGGTCGCGGCCTCGCTGATCCAGCTGGCCGTCAGCCGCTCCCGCGAGTACCAGGCCGACGCCGACGGCGCCCGGATCACCGGCGACCCGCTCGCCCTGGCGAGCGCGCTGCGCAAGCTGGACGCCGGCACCCGGCAGCTGCCGCTGCCGCCGGAGCCGCAGATCCAGACCGCCAGCCACATGATGATCGCCAGCCCGTTCCGGCCGGGCGAGGCCGGGGCGAAGCTGTTCTCCACCCACCCGCCGATGGGCGAGCGGATCGCCCGGCTGGAGCGGATGGCCGGCTACGGGCGGTAGCCCGCGCGCGGCCGGTGCCGTCAGCCCGTGAGCTCCTCGAAGGCCCGCCGCAGCCGGTGCACGCCCTCCACCACCTGGGCGGAGCTCTCGGCGGCCGCGTAGCTCAGCCGCAGGTGCGGGGCCGGGGGTTCGGCGGCGTGGTACGGGCGCCCGGGGGTCACCTGGACGCCGGCCCGCAGGGCGGCGGCGGTGAGGGCGCCGTCGTCGACGCCGTCCGGCAGCCGCAGCCACAGGTGGTAGCCGCCGGGCCGGTACGTGCCGAGCAGGCCCGGCAGCTCGCGGTGCAGGGCCGCGACGGCGGCGGTGCGGCGGTCGCGCAGCTCGGTGCCGAGGGCGCGCAGATGACGGGCCCAGCCGGGGTCGGCGACCAGCTCCAGGGTCGCCTCCTGCAAGGGCCGGGGCACGAAGAAGCTGTCCACCACCTGGGTGGCCCGCAGCCGGGCGAGCGCCGGCCCGCGCGCGGTGAGCGCCCCGACCCGCAGGTTGGGCGAGGCGGCCTTGGTCAGCGAGCGCAGGTGCACCACCACCCCGTCGCGGTCGTCGGCGGCGAGCGGACGCGGCAGCGCGGGGGCGTCCGCGTGGACCAGCAGCCGCGAGAAGTCGTCCTCGACGACGAACGCGCCCGCCGCCCGGGCGATCCGCAGCACCTCGGCCCGGCGCTCGGGGGAGAGCACCGCGCCGGTCGGGTTCTGGAACAGCGGCTGGCAGACGAAGACCCGCGCCCGGGTGGCCGCGAAGGCGTCGGCCAGCAGGTCGGTGCGCACCCCGTCGGCGTCGACCGGCACCGGGACCGGACGCAGCCCGGCGGCCCGGACGACCGCGAGGATCCCGGAGTACGTCGGTGACTCCACCAGGACCGGCGCGCCGGGGGCGGCGAGCGAGCGCATCGCCACGGTGAGCCCGCCCTGCCCGCCGGAGGTGATCAGGACGTCCCCGGTGGCGATCGGCCCGCCGTGGCCGCCGATGTCGCGGGCGAACCAGCCGCGCAGCTCGGTGAGGCCGTCGGTGGGCGGGCGCTCCCAGGCGCCCGGCCGCCGCCCGGCCCGGCCGAGGGCGGCGGCGAGCAGCCGTTCGGGCAGCAGCGAGGCGTGCGGGTAGCCGCTGTTGAGGTCCACGACGCCGGGCGGCGGAACGCGCAGGGTGGCGAAGACCGGGGCGGCCAGCAGGTCGCGCGGGCCGGTGTCGGTGCTGAGCGCGATCTCCTGCCAGGAGAGGTCGCCCGGACGCGCGGCGGCGGGCACCCCGGCACCCGGAGCGCCCGCGAAGGCCGCCGCCCGGAACACCCCGGCGCCCGGCCGGGAGACCACCAGCCCCTCGGCGGCCAGGACGGCGATGGCACGGGAGACCGTCCCCGGGCTGACCTGGTGGCGCTCCATCAGCATCCGGCTCGACGGCAGCTTCCGCCCCTCCGGGTAGCGCTCGACCTCCCGGCGCAGACTGTCGGCGAGTTCGGCCACACTGCTACGCTCGTTCATGAGAGCACAAGATAGCGCTACCACCTCCCCGACGGTAGCGGCCCGGCCCGCTACGGCCGCCGGCTCCGCCCCCGCCCCCGCCGCGACGGGCTCCACCGGCACGGCACTGGCCGCCCTGGGCGTCCTCTCCTTCTCCTTCAGCTTCCCCGCCACCGCCTGGGCCCTGACCGGCTTCGGCCCCTGGACGGCCACCGGCCTGCGCGGCCTGCTGGCCGGCCTGCTCGCCGCGCTCTGCCTCGCGGCCGCCCGCGTCCCGCTGCCCGCGCGCCGGCACCGGCCCGGCCTGCTGGTGGTCGCGGCCGGCTGCGTGCTCGGCTTCCCGCTGCTCACCACGCTGGCGCTGCGCACCTCCTCGACCGCCCACTCGGCGGTCGTCATCGGCCTGCTGCCGCTGGCCACCGCCGCCTTCGCCGCCGTGCGCGCCCGCCGGGACGGCCGCCGTCCGTCCCGGCTGTTCTGGGGCGCGGCGCTGGCCGGGGCCGTCGCGGTGCTCGGGTTCACCCTGGTGCAGAGCCACGGGCGGCCCGGCCTCGCCGACCTCCTCCTGTTCGCGGCGCTGCTGGTCTGCGCGGCCGGGTACGCGGAGGGCGGACGGATCTCCCGGGAGCTGCCCGGCTGGCAGGTGATCGGCTGGGCGGTGGTCGCCGCACTGCCGGTCACCGCGCTGACCACGGCCCTGGCGCTGCCCGCCGAGCCGCTTCCGGCCGGCGGCCCCGGCGCGAAGGCGGTGGCCGGGCTGCTCTACACGGCGGCGGTCTCGCAGTTCGGCGGGTTCGTGGTCTGGTACCGGGGGATGGCGCTGATCGGGGTCCCGAGGGCGAGCCAGCTGCAGCTGGCCCAGCCGCTGATCACGCTCGTCTGGTCGGTGCTGCTGCTCGGTGAGGACCTGCCGGCCGCGGCGCCCGTGACGGCGATGGTGGTGCTGCTCTGCATCGCGCTCACCCAGCGGGCCCGCGCCTGACGCCGCGGTGCCCGGTCCCGTACCGAGGACGGGACCGGGCACGGCGCGGCCGGGGATCAGTGACCGGCCTCCGCGGGCCGGTAGACGCAGAGCGCCCAGATGATGAAGACGTCCAGGGCGATCACCACGATCGACCACCCCGGGTAGTACGGCATCGCCAGGAAGCCGTCGATGGCGCTCACCGCGGTGAGGACGATACCGGCGTACCGCGCCCAGGGGGCGCCCTTGAGGAGGAAGGCGCCGACCACCGCGACCAGCACGCCGACGACGATGTGGATCCAGCCCCAGCCGGTGAGGTCGAAGCGGAAGACGTAGCGGTTGGTGGTCAGGAAGACCTCGTCCTCGTGCACCGCCATGATCCCGCGCAGCACCTCCATGATGCCGTTGATGAGCATCAGGACACCGGCGAACACCACGAAGCCGGGCGCCCACTCGCGGAACCGGTGGTGCGAGGGCGGCGGCGGAGGCTGGCCGGTGCCGTGGCGCCAGGGCGGGGGCTCCTCCGGCGGGGGAGTCGACGACGTACTGCTCATGGGTTCCTCCAGGACCGGACGCCGGGGCCGGACAGGCCCTCCGGACAGGTGGGCGGAGAGACGTGCGGACTTCGACCGTCCGGCCCCGGCCGGTGCCGGGCAACCGGGCCGCGCCTGTTCGGGTGACCCTCCCCGCGCGTCCCCGCCCGGTGCGGCCGGCCGGCCGGTACTGGTGGTCCGACCCCTGCCCCGGACCCGGAAGGCGCAGCGCGTGACTCTCCTGCCGCAGGACACCGCGGAGCAGCAGCCCCCGCACCCGTCGCGCGCGTCCCGGCCGGAACGCCGCCGCGCCGCCCGCCGCCGGCGCGGGCGGGCCCTGGTCGGCTGGCTCACCACCACCGACCACAAGCGGATCGGCACCCTCTACATCACCACCTCCTTCCTGTTCTTCCTGTTCGGAGGGCTGATGGCGATGCTGATGCGGATCGAGCTGGCCCGCCCCGGGCTGCAACTGCTCTCGCCCGAGCAGTTCAACCAGCTCTTCACCATGCATGGCACGATCATGCTGCTGATGTTCGCGACCCCGCTGTTCGCCGGGTTCGCCAACTGGATCATGCCGCTGCAGCTCGGCGCCCCCGACGTCGCCTTCCCCCGGCTGAACGCGATCGCCTACTGGCTGTACCTGTTCGGCTCGCTGATCGTCGTCTACGGCTTCCTCACCCCGGACGGCGCGGCCGACTTCGGCTGGTTCGCCTACGCGCCGCTGAACGGCCTGCAGCACTCCCCGGGTGTGGGCGCCGACCTGTGGATCATGGGCCTGGCGCTCTCCGGCTTCGGCACCATCCTCGGCTCGGTCAACTTCATCACCACGATCGTCTGCTTCCGGGCGCCCGGGATGACGCTGTTCCGGATGCCGATCTTCGTCTGGAACATCCTGCTGACCGCCGTCCTGGTGCTGTTCGCCTTCCCGGTGCTGGCGGCCGCGCTGCTCTGCCTGGAGGCGGACCGGCGCTTCCACACCCACGTCTTCGACGCGGCCAACGGCGGGGCGCTGCTCTGGCAGCACCTGTTCTGGTTCTTCGGGCACCCGGAGGTCTACATCATCGCGCTGCCGTTCTTCGGCATCATCACCGAGATCATCCCGGTGTTCAGCCGCAAGCCGATCTTCGGCTACACCGGGCTGATCGGCGCGACCGTCGCCATCACCGGCCTGTCGATCACCGTCTGGGCGCACCACATGTTCGTCACCGGGCAGGTGCTGCTGCCGTTCTTCTCGATCATGACGATGCTGATCGCGGTGCCCACCGGGGTGAAGTTCTTCAACTGGATCGGCACCATGTGGCGGGGCTCGCTCAGCTTCGAGACGCCGATGCTGTGGGCCGTCGGCTTCCTGGTCACCTTCCTGTTCGGCGGCCTCACCGGCGTGCTGCTGGCCGCGCCGCCGATCGACTTCCACGTCTCCGACTCGTACTTCGTCGTCGCGCACTTCCACTACGTGGTGTTCGGGACGGTCGTCTTCGCCATGTTCGCCGGCTTCCACTTCTGGTGGCCCAAGTTCACCGGCCGGATGCTCGACGAACGGCTCGGCCGGATCCACTTCTGGACCCTCTTCGTGGGATTCCACACCACGTTCCTGGTGCAGCACTGGCTCGGCGCCGAGGGCATGCCCCGCCGGTACGCCGACTACCTGGCCTCCGACGGCTTCACCGCGCTCAACACCGTCTCCAGCATCGGCTCCTTCCTGCTCGGGATCTCCACCCTGCCGTTCCTCCACAACGTCTGGCACACCGCCCGGTACGGGGAGGAGGTCACCGTCGACGACCCGTGGGGCTACGGGCGCTCGCTGGAGTGGGCCACCTCCTGCCCGCCGCCGCGGCACAACTTCGTCACGCTGCCCCGGATCCGCTCCGAGTCGCCCGCCTTCGACCTCCACCACCCCGAGATCACCGCGTTCGACCGGCAGCAGAACGCCCGCGCACCACAAGCCTGATTCCCGGTCCTTTACCTTCTCGTTAGGATGACCGGCATGGCAGAGGACACCCACACCCCGGTGGCCGGCGACCCGCGGGCCCGGCGGCGCGGCCAGGGCGAGCTGGAGGCGCAGGTGCTGGCCGTGCTCCAGCGGGCACCCGTCCCCGTCACCGCCGGCTGGGTGCAGGAACGCCTCGACGGCGGCCTCGCGTACACCACCGTGATGACCATCCTCTCCCGGCTCCACGCCAAGGACGCCGTCACCCGCACCCGCTCCGGCCGCTCCTACCTCTGGCAGGCGTCCTCGGACGCGGCCGGCCTCGCCGCCCTGCGGATGCGCCGCGTCCTCGACGGCGAACCCGACCGGGACGCCGTGCTCGCCAGCTTCGTCACCGCGCTCCTCCCGCACGACGAGGAGCTGCTGCGCACCCTGCTCGACAGCGCCTCCGCCCCCGCCACCGACCGCGAAGGCTGACGTCCTCACCGTGGGTGTCTTCGTCTTCCTCCCCCTCGTCCTGCCGCTGACGGCGCTGCCCATCGCCCGCCTCACCGAGCAGCACCTCCACCCGCGCGGCGCCGCCCGGCTGCTCACCGCGATCAGCATCGTGATGGCCCTCTGCAGCGCGCTCTGCCTGGCCCTGATCGGCGTCGTCGGCACCGCGCAGATCCCCGGCAACCCGCTGCCCGACAGCTGGTCCGACCCCGAGGTCCGGGCCGCCCTGCCGTACCACGAGACGGTGGGCACCGCGGCGCTGCTCGTCCTCGCCGTCGTCCTCGCCGCCGTCGGCCGCACGCTCGCCCGCCACCTGCGGATCCGCGCCCGCGCCCGGCGCGCCCTCGGCCGCGCCCTGCCCGCCTCCTCCGACGTCGCCCTGCTCCCCGACCCGGCCCCGTACGCCTACGCGCTCCCCGGCTCGCCGCGCTCGCCCGGCCGGGTCGTCGTCTCCACCGGCATGCTGGCCGGCCTCGCCGAGGACGAACGCGCCGCGCTGCTCGCCCACGAACGCGCCCACCTGACCCACCGGCACCACCGCCACCTGCTGGCCACCCAACTGGCGGGCTGCGTCAACCCGTTCCTGCGCCCGCTGGAGCGCGCCGTCTCCTACAGCGCGGAGCGCTGGGCCGACGAGGAGTCCGCGCAGGCCGTCGGCGACCGCCGGGTCACCGCCCGCGCCGTCGCCCGCGCCGCCCTCGCCTCCCACCGCCCGCCCGCCGCGTACGCCGCCTTCCCCGCCTTCGCGGCCCCGGGCCCCGTTCCCCGGCGCGTCGCCGCTCTCCTCGGTCCCGTCCCCACCACCCGCAACTGGCCCCCCGCCCACACCCCCGCCGGCCTCGCCGCGCTCGTCGCGGCCCTCGGCACTGCCGCCTCCGCCCTGTCCGCGCTCAACGCCGCCGTCGCGCTCCTGCTCGTCCTCAAGGCCGTCACGCCGCTGTGACCCGCGCACCGGACGGCGCAGCATCCCGAGCGCTCCCGTCCGGGCTGCCGCATGCTCGGTGAGCAGGGCGTCGGGCCCGGGACCGGAGGCAGGCCGAAGAGGTGGTGGCGTGGCCGCAGCGGGTTCGATGAACGTCGGGAACAGCGCGCTGGTGGCGGCGGTCACGGCCCTGGTGGCCTCGCTGGTCGGCGCGGCCGGGCTGTGGTTCCGCGAATGGAACGCGCGCCGGAGTGCCGAGGCGAGACGACAGCGGGAGCTGGACGAGGCGCGGGCGCACCTGGGCTTCCTCACCGAGTGGTTCGGCGCCTACGAGGCGGTCGCCCCGGGGACGGACATCGCTCCGGTGCGGGCGTGGGCGGCCGACCACCTGCAGAGTCAGCTGGCGGTCCTGCGGGCCTCCCGGGCCGATGAGCAGGTGGCGGACGGTCTGTCGTTCCTGGACCGATTCCGGGTCGTCCTGCTGTGGTTTCCGCTGCATTCCCGGTCGGGTTCGCTGGTTCGGGTGTTCTTCTTCTTCGTCCTCCTGTTCATGGGGTATGTCCTGGGGATCGCCGTGCTGGCACAGGGGGACGTTCTCGGCACGATCGTCATCGTTCTCCTGCTCATCGGGACCGGCATCGCGCTTCTCTACGGCCTCTGGACCCTGACCGTGCGGCTCGCGCACCGGACCGCCGATCCCCGGCTGCTCCGCGCGGCCCGCTCGCCGCGCGCGGAGCGGGCTCCGGAGCGGGTGGACTGGACCTCGGGCC
Organism: Kitasatospora sp. NPDC059462; assembly: GCF_042749955.1. Lineage (NCBI taxonomy): Bacteria > Bacillati > Actinomycetota > Actinomycetes > Kitasatosporales > Streptomycetaceae > Kitasatospora > Kitasatospora sp. NPDC059462. The sequence goes on from NZ_JBHYUU010000016.1 coordinate 27,832, forward strand.
CGGGGCGTTCTCCTCCCTGAGGAGTGCCGCTACCCGGAGTGATCCCTGAGGTGTGCTGCCCGGGGGCGTAGATCCGCAGGTCGGCGGGCATCGGTGGTCGTAGGGGAAGGTTCGGACGTGAGAGGGTGCCAGGCATGAAGGTGATCGGATTCGTACTGAATGTGCTCTGGCTGGTCTTCTGCGGATTCTGGATGGCGATCGGTTATGTGATCGCCGGCATCATCTGCTGCATTCTGATCATCACGATTCCCTTCGGTATCGCGTCGTTCCGCCTGGCCGGGTTCGTGATCTGGCCGTTCGGGCGGACGGCGGTCGAGCGGCCGGACGCGGGGGCGCCCTCGTGCATCGGGAACGTGATCTGGCTGATCTTCGCGGGGTGGTGGCTGGCGCTGATGCACCTGGTCACCAGCATTCCGCTGTTCCTGTCGATCATCGGAATTCCGTTCGGATGGGCGAACCTCAAGCTGATTCCGGTGTCGCTGATGCCGCTGGGGCGCGAGATCGTCTCGACGGACGAGCCGTGGGGCGGGCGGCGGTAGGCGAGGGGCGGTGAGCGGGGGGCGGAGCAGGGCCGGCGGGGGTTCCCGCCGGCCCTCGGTGTTCTCAGGCGGCGGCCAGGCGGGCCAGCTCGGCGCGGGCGGCGGCGAGGGAGGCGGTGGCGAGGTCGCGGTAGGGGGCGAGGGCTGGGACGTCGGCGGCGCGGGTGAGCTCGGCGTGGACGAAGCGGAGCCCGGCGTCCGCGACGCCGAGGTGTTCGGTGAACCAGGCGCGCAGGTACGGGGTCTGGAAGTCGAAGGGCTCGCGCGGGGTGCCCGGGCCGTAGCCGCCGCCGCGGGCGGTGACGACGATGACGCGGGTGGCGGCGAGGCGGCCGGTGTGGACGCCGGGGAAGGTGATCCGGTCGATCCAGGCCTTCAGGGCGGCGGGGACGGTGAGGTTGTACATCGGGACGCCGAGCAGGAGCGTGTCGGCCGCGTGCAGCTCGGTGACCAGGGGGTGGGTGAGGGACCACTCCTGCCGCTCGGCCGGGGTCGTGGCGAACGCGGGGACGTCGGCGGGCGCCACGGGGCCGCCGTGGCGCTCGACGCGCACACCGAGGGAGGCGTAGCCGGCGCCGATGAGCGGGACCGGGTCGGCGGCGAGGTCGCGGTAGCCGTAGCCGGCGCCGGGGTGGCGGGTCCGCCAGGCGTGGGCGAAGCGGGCGGTCAGACGGCGGCTGACGGACTGGTCGGCCGGACTCGCGCCGGAGTCGAGGTGGAGCAGGCTGGGCATGAGGGGGCTCCCGGTCACCTTCGGGGGGTGGGCATCGTCACCCCCGTGACGGGGACGCGGAGGGAAAGGTGACCGGTGGACGGGCGTGCGGAACTGGCGGTGCGGTTCGAGGCCGAGCGGGGGCGGCTGGGAGCGGTCGCGCGGCGGATCCTGGGGTCGGCGGCCGAGGCCGAGGACGCCGTGCAGGAGGCCTGGCTGCGGCTGGAACGGGTCGACGCGGCGCGGCTGGACAACCTGCCGGGGTGGCTGACCACGGTGGTGTCGCGGATCTGCCTGGACGTGCTGAGGACCAGGAGGACCGTGGGCGTGGCGGTCGAGGACGCGGTGGCCGGGGACGTGGTGGACGGGCCGGAGGCGGAGGCGGAGCTGGTCGAGGAGGTGGGCCGGGCGATGCTGGTGGTGCTGGACCGGCTGGGACCGGCGGAGCGGGTCGCCTTCGTGCTGCACGACGGGTTCGCGGTGCCGTTCGACGAGATCGGGCCGATCGTCGGGCGGAGCACGGTGGCCGCGAAGAAACTGGCGAGCCGGGCCCGGCAGCGGGTGCGGGGGACGGCAGAGGCGGTGGGTTCGGCGCAGCGCGAGGTGGTGGACGCGTTCCTGGCCGCCGCGCGTGGCGGCGACCTGGAGGCGCTGCTCGCGGTGCTCGCCCCGGACGTGGTGCGCCGGGCCGACCCGGCCGCGCTGCCCGCCGGCCGGCCGGCGGTGCTGCGCGGCGCCGACGCCGTGGCCCGGGAGACACAGGTGATCGGGCGCCGGGCGCGGTTCGGCGTGCCGGTGCTGGTGGACGGCGGGGCCGGGGCGGCGATCGCACCGGACGGGCGGCTGCGGCTGCTGCTGACGTTCGACGTGCGCGACGGGCGGGTGGCCGGGTTCGAGGTCGTCGCGGATCCGGCGCGGCTGGCGGCGGCCGGGGTCACCCTGCCCGGCCGGGGCGGCCCGTCGGCGACCCCGGCGCCCGGCGGCCCGGAGCCGGGACTCAGCGCGCCGCGGCGGTGACCGGACGGGAACGCAGTGCCCGGGCGGCGGCCGGGGCGGCGCAGACCGCGGCGAGCAGCAGCGCGCCGGCGCTCACCGCGGCGACCGGGCGCCAGGGCAGGACGAGCGGCGCGGGCACCCGGAGCACGGCCAGCGCGGCGTACAGGGAGCCGAGCTGGAGGGCCGCGACCGCGCAGCCGAGCACCGCGCCGACCGCCGTCACCAGCACCGATTCGGCGGTCACCAGCCGCACCACCTGACCGCGGGTCGCCCCGGCGAGGCGAAGCAGGGCGAGCTCACGGCGGCGGTCGGCGGTGGCCATGAGCAGGGTGTTGGCGAGCGCGATGCCGGTGTAGACGAGGGCCGGGCCGAGGACGAGGGCCATCCGCAGCCAGGTGATCCGGGTGGGTGCCCCGTCGGCGAACCACTCCTGCCGGGTCAGCACGGTGGCGCCGTACGGCCGGGCGGCGGCGCGGACCTCGGTCACCCGGGCGGCGGGCCCGAGGCGGACCTCGACCCGGTCGACGCGGGCGCCCGGGGCGTGGGCGGCGGTCACGTACAGGCCGTTGTCGCCGAGTCCGTCCCGCAGCACGGCCGCCACCCGCAGGGTCGTCCGGCTGCCGTCGGCGCGCACCACCGGGACCGGTTCGCCGACCGTCCGGTGCCCCCACTCGGCGGGCAGGACGAGCGAGTGGTCGTCCAGGCCGGCCGTCGAACCGGCCAGCAGGGGCAGCCGGGTGAGCGCGGCCAGTGCGGCCGGATCGGTGGTCGCCCGGGCCTCGGAGCGGACCGTCACGCCGTCCGGCTCGACGAGGCCGAGGACGGTCGGCGCGGTGGGGAGGAGGGCCACCACGCCCGGGACGGCGCCCAGCGCGGCGAGCAGCGGGCCGTCGCCGCCGGGCGCCGGGACGACGACCAGGTCGGCGGCACTGCGGGCGCGCGCCTCGGCGGTCCGGGCGGCGGCCACCGCGGCCGGCGCGCCCGCCAGCGAGCCGGTCAGCGCGACCGAGACCAGCACCGGTGCGGCGACCGCGCCCGTGCGGCGCAGCGCGGCGGCGGCGCCCGCGGGCACCAGGCGGCCCGCGTACCCGGTGAGCCGCACCGGGAGGGCGCGGCCGAGGAGGCGGATGAGCGGCGGGGCGAGCAGCGGGGAGAGCAGACCGGCCGCGCAGATCAGCCACATCGGCCGGGTGGTGTACGTCTTGCGGTGCAGCAGGTCGGCGGGGTCGGTGGCGAGCGCGGTGCCGGCCAGGACGGCGGCCGTGAGCAGCAGGCCGAGCCCGGTGAGCAGCCGCCCGGCCGTCAGCACCCCGGTGTCGAGGTCGGCCGCGCGCAGGGCGTCCAGCGGCCCGACCCGCCCGGCCCGGCGCGCGGCCACGGCGACGCCGGCGAGCGCGACCAGCAGCCCGGTGGCGAAGGCGGTCGGCAGCGGCCAGCCGGCCGGGGCGAGGGCGAAGCCGGGCGGCGCCATGCCGACGTCGGCCAGCCGCCCGACGAACGCCGGGGCGCCGAGCCGGCCGAGCAGGCAGCCCGTCGCGGAGGCGGCCGCGCCGAGCAGCAGCGCCTCGGCGAGCACCGTACGGCGGACCTGCGCACGGGTGGCGCCGGCGAGGCGGAGCAGGCCGAGCTCACGGCGGCGCTGGGCGACGGCGTAGGAGTAGGTGGAGGCGACGACGAACGCCGCGACGAACGCGCTCACCCCGCCCGCGGTGCCGAGCGCGGCGACCAGCGACACCAGGTCCTCCCCGCCGGGCGCGCCGACGGCGGAGGCGAGGCCGAGCAGCATGACGGCGGTCATCGCGACACCGAGGGCGAGCGCGAGGAAGGCGCCGAGCAGGGAGACCCGGCGGGCCTTCAGGGACCGGAGTGCGATCCGCAGCATTCTCATGCGCCCAGCGAACCGCTGCGGCAGGGGGCGCCGCAGCAGGCCGGGGGCCACTTCGGACGGTAGGGCAGGCTCTACCGACGGACCGCCGGCAGCGCCCTAGGGTGGGCACGACCGGGGGAGGGACACGATGGACAAGCTGCTGCGGCCGGGCCTCCTGCGCTCGGCGGCCCCGTGGCGGGCGGCCGGGTACCTGCTGGCGACCGGCCTGACCGGGCTGCTGCTCTGCGCCGGCCTGCTGCTGTCCGTGACGGCCGCCGGAGTGCTGGCGGTCCTGCTGGTCGGGCTGCCGCTGCTGGCCGCGCTCGCCCTGGTCGGGCTGCCGGTCGCGGCCTGGGAACGCCGGCTGGCCCGGTTCCTGGACGGCGGCCGGGTGCCGGACCCGCACCGCGTCCCCGACCGCCCCGGCCTCGCGGCCTGGCTGCGGCTGCGCTACCGCGAGCGGGCGACCTGGCGCGAACTGGGCTTCACCGCGCTCGCCGCGTTCGTGCTCTGGCCGGTCGACCTGGCCGTGGCCGGCTGCGCCCTGGCCGTCCCCGGCTGCCTGCTGGCCGCCGTCCCGCTGCTCCTGCTGGACGGCGAGCAGGTCAACGTCCTCAAGGTCTGGCAGGTCCACTCGACGGGGACGGCCGCTCTGTGCGGGCTGGCCGGCCTCGTCCTGCTGCCGCTGCTGAGCCACCCGCTGGTCCTGGCGGCGGACGCCCGGGCGGCCCTGGTCCGGCTGCTGCTCGGGCCCGGCCGGCAGGAGCGGCGGATCGGTGAACTGGTCCGCTCCCGGGCCCGGCTGGTGGACGCCTTCGAGGCGGAGCGGCGCCGGATCGAGCGCGATCTGCACGACGGCGCCCAGCAGCGGCTGGTGGCCCTGCGGATGACGCTCGGCCTGGCCCGGCTGGACGCGCCGCCGGACGGCCCGCTGGCCGCCCGGCTCGCCGCGGCGCACCGCGAGGCGGGTGACGTGCTGGCCGGACTGCGCGAGCTGATCAACGGCATCCACCCCCAGGTGCTCACCGACCGCGGCCTGCCGGAGGCCTGCGCGGACGCCGCCGACCGCTCGCCCGTCCCGGTCGTCACCCGCTTCGCGCTGCCCGCCCGGCTCCCGGCACCGGTCGAGTCGGCCGGCTACTTCGCCGTCACCGAGGCCCTCGCCAACATCGCCAAGCACAGCCGCGCGCGCACGGCGAGCGTCGAAGGGCGCTACGCGGACGGGCGGCTGACCATCGAGGTGGCCGACGACGGCCGCGGCGGCGCCGACCCGGGGCGCGGCACCGGCCTGACCGGGCTGGCCGACCGGGTCGCCGTCGTGGACGGCACCCTGACGGTGAGCAGTCCGCCCGGCGGACCGACCCTGGTGCGGGTGGAGATCCCGTGCGTCCCGGCCGGCGGAGGGGCCCGACGATGAGCCTGAGGATCGTGCTCGCCGAGGACGGCGTGCTGCTCCGCGAGGGGCTGGTCGGCCTGCTGGCCCGGTTCGGGCACCGGGTGGTGGCCGCAGTCGGCGACGCCGGGGCGCTGCGCACGGCGGTCGAGGAGCACGCGCCGGACCTCGTCGTCACCGACGTCCGGATGCCGCCCGGCCAGACCGACGAGGGGCTGCGCGCGGCCGTCGCCCTGCGCGAGCGGCGCCCGGGCCTGCCGGTCCTGGTGCTCAGCCAGTACGTGCAGCGCTCGTACGCGGCGGAACTGCTGGACTCGGGCGACGGCTCCGGGGTCGGCTACCTGCTGAAGGACCGGATCGGCCAGATCGAGGAGTTCACGGCGGCGGTCGCCGAGGTCGCGGCCGGCGGGACGGTGGTCGACCCGGAGGTGGTCCGCCAGCTGCTGCGCCGCCGCCGGGACCCGCTGGAGCGGCTGACCCCGCGCGAGCGCGAGGTGCTGGCGCTGATGGCCGAGGGGCGGTCCAACGCGGCGATCTGCGGGGAGCTGGTGGTGTCCGAGGCGGCGGTGGGCAAGCACATCGGCAACATCCTGATGAAGCTCGACCTGCCCCCGGCGGGGGAGACCCACCGCCGGGTGCTGGCGGTGCTGGAGTTCCTGCGTGCCTGACCGGCTAGGAGAGCGCCTCGCGCAGCCCGGCGAACTCCGCCGCCAGCGCGTCCAGGGTGTAGTGGGCGTTGAGGCCGCTGGGGTTGGGCAGCACCCAGACCTCGGTGTCCCCGATGGTCCGCTCCTGGCGCCCGGTCGACGCCGTCCGCAGGCCGAAGGCCGTGCGGTAGGCGCCGATGCCGAGCACCGCCAGCACCCGGGGGCGCAGCCGCAGCACCCGTTCGGTGAGCGCGGCGCCGCCCGCCCGCAGCTCCTCGGCGGTCAGCTCGTCGGCCTTGGCGGTGGTGCGCGGGGCGACGTTGGTGATGCCGAGGCCGAGGTCGAGCAGCTGCCGCTGCTCGTCCGGCCGGAACTGGCGCGGCGTGAAGCCGGAGCGGTGCAGGGCGGGCCAGAACCGGTTGCCGGGGCGGGCGAAGTGGTGGCCGGTGGCCCCGGACCAGAGCCCGGGGTTGATCCCGCAGAACAGCACGCGCAGACCGGGGGCGGTGACGTCCTCGATCGTCCTGTCGCGGGCGGCGAGCAGTTGCTCGGCGGTCGGCCTGGGGGCCGGGGTCGGCTTCTCGGTCACCGCTCCAGTGTGCCGCCGGCCACCCCGGCCGCCACGCCCGCCCCCGGCTCCGCGGGCTCCACCGGCGCCACGGCCGCCCGGCTCGCCGCCAGCGACCTGGTCCGCCGCCGCTCGCGCAGCCACCGCACGCCGTACACCGCCGCGGCCGCGTACGCCCAGCCGACGAAGACGTCCACCAGGTAGTGCTCCGCCCCGTACACCAGGGCGAAGGTCATCGCGAGCGGGTACGCGACCAGCAGCACCCGCAGCCACCGCGCGGCCGTCGGCCAGAAGAAGAACAGCAGCATCGCCGGGTACGCCGAGTGCAGCGAGGGCATCGCGGCGACGTCGTTGGCGAACTGGCTGCCGTTCTCGAACACCGACGCGGCCCGCGGCAGCCCGCTCTCGGTGAGCACGTCCGAGACCACCCGGGTCAGCTCCGGCAGGTGGCCCTCCTGGGAGGAGAGCCACGGCGGCACCGCCGGGTAGAGGATGTACGTGGCGAAGCCGGCGAAGGTCAGCACCAGGTAGCAGGTGAGCAGGTGCCGGAACCGGTCGTGGCGCCGGCGCCAGAGCACCGCGAGGATCACGAAGACCGCGAAGAAGTGCGACATGTAGACGGTGACCGCCGCGTAGTCCCACCACTGCGGCGAGCCGGGCGTGTAGAGCCCGTGCTGCAGCCGGACGGTCAGCGTCTCGCCGAAGCCGATGACCTCGTCGGCGCGCTGCTGCGGCCACAGGTACGGGCCCCAGGGGGTGTGTGCGCCGTAGCCGCGCAGCAGCGAGTACGTCCAGACGACGGCCATCACCGGCACCCAGTCGCGCAGCACCAGCAGGAAGCCGCGCGCGCCGTGCCCGCTGTGCACGCCGGCGGCCACCAGGGCGCCCATCAGCCAGAGGAAGACCAGGTCATTGGTGTACGGCAGGCCGTACGTGCCCAGGTACCACAGCAGGGCGGTGAGGTAGAGCGGCCACGCCAGCAGCCGGAGCCGGGCCAGGGCGCCGGAGCGCGTGCCGGTCCGGGAACCGGTCGCCGGACGCAGCCGCCCGGCGCTCTCGGAAGGGGTGGGCGGCGCCGGGCGGAGCATTCTGGTCATGCCGGTCGAAGCTAGCAAGGCATTCTTGGAGAACTCTCGGTGCGAACGGCGGTCCGTTCAGGAAGGGCTCAGAATTGCCCCGGGCGGCGCAGCGCACACACCGGGCCGGGTGATCCGGGAGACGGCCGGGACGCGGCGGGGGCGTTCCCGGCGGTGACCCCGGACACGGCCCCGGGGTGACTCAGGACACGATGCCCAGCTCGTGCGGGGTGTTGTTGAACCGCCGCCCGCCCTGTTCGGTGACGGTCACGATGTCCTCGATCCGCACCCCGAACCGGCCCGGCAGGTAGACGCCCGGCTCGATCGAGAAGCACATCCCCGGCACCAGCGGCCGCTCCTCGCCCTCGACCAGGTACGGCGGCTCGTGCGTGGTGATGCCGATGCCGTGGCCGGTGCGGTGGATGAAGTACTCGCCGTACCCGGCCTCGGTGATGACCCGGCGGGCGACCCGGTCGATCTCCTGGCAGCCGATCCCGGGCCGGACGGCCTCGAACGCGGTCTGCTGCGCCTGCCGGACGACCTCGTGGACCCTGCGCACCTCGTCCGGGACGTCGGCGCCGACGTGCACGGTGCGGGTGGTGTCGGAGCCGTAGCCGTCCTTGAGCCCGCCGAAGTCCAGCACGACGGTGTCGCCGGGCTCGATCACCCGGTCGCCGGCCTCGTGGTGCGGGTTGGCGCCGTTGGGGCCGGAGCCGACCACGGTGAAGTCGACCTGGCTGTGGCCGTACTTGATGAGCAGGGCGGCGAGGTCGGCGGCGACGTCGGTCTCCCGGCGCCCGGCGAAGGTGACCTCCAGGATGCCCCGGTAGGCGGCGTCGGCGGCCCCGCCGGCCGCGGCGAGGCGCTCCAGCTCGTCCGTGTCCTTGACCGCGCGCAGCATCGGCAGGGTCTCGGTGAGCGAGGTCCAGCCGGTGGCCGGCAGGGCGGCCTGGAGGCCGAGCAGGTGCATCGCCCAGGCGTTGTCGGAGATCCCGTACCGGCCGGCCCGGTCGATCAGCGGGACGGCGGCGGCGTACGGGTCCTGGCCGTCGGTCCAGTCGACCAGGCGGACGGCGGGGGCGCCGGCCGCCTTCTCGGCGTCGGGGCGCTCCAGGGTGGGGACGATCAGCGCGGGATCGCGCCCTGCGGTGAGAACGAGCGCGGTGAGCCGTTCGGTGATCGCGGTCGGCTGGTAGCCGGTGAGGTACACGAGGTCGGGGCCGGGGGCGACGACCAGGCCGGACAGCCCGGCGCCGGCCGCGGCGGCGGTGGCCCGCTCCAGGCGGGAGCGGTAGTCCTCGGTGGTGAACTCTCGGGGCATGCGGGTCTCCTGGTGGGGGAGCTCGGCGCGGCTGGAGGCTGGGTGCGCGTCAACTTCATCACGAACGGCGCGAGTTGGCGTAGTGCCGGAGGAACAGCGCCTCGACGTGGGCCATGTGCTCGATCTCGCCGGGGTCGACGCTCTCGTTGGGCGCGTGGATCAGGCAGCGCGGCTCCTCGACGCCCATCAGGATGATCTCCGCCGCCGGGAAGGTCGTGGCGAACACGGTGCAGAGCGGGATCGAGCCGCCCTGGCCGAGGAAGGACATCGGGCGGCCGTAGACCTCCTGCACGGCCTTGTCGAGCGCCGCGTAGGCGGGCCCGCCGGTGGCGGCGCGGAACGGCGAGCCGACGCTCTCGGGCTCCACCGCGATGTGCACCCCCCACGGTGCGGCGGCCTTCAGGTGGGCGGTGAGCGCGGCCTGGGCGGCGCGCGCGTCGGTGCCGGGCGGGACGCGCAGGCTGACCCGGGCCCGGGCGGTGGCCGGGATCGCGGCGGCGGAGCCGACCACCGGCGGGCAGTCGATGCCGAGCACGGTGACGGCGGGCCGGGCCCAGAGCCGGTCGGCGACGGTGCCGGAGCCGGTCAGCCGGACGCCGTCCAGGACGCCCGCGTCGGCGCGGAACCGTTGCTCGTCGTAGCCGACGCCGCTCCAGGTGCCGTCGTTGTCCAGGCCCTCGATCCGGGTGCCGCCGTCGGCGTCCCGCAGTGAGTCGAGGACGCGGATCAGCGCGGCCAGCGCGTCCGGGGCGGGGCCGCCGAACATGCCGGAGTGCATGTCGCCCGCGAGCGCGGAGACGGTGACCACCACCGTGGTGACGCCGCGCAGCGAGGTGGTGGCGGTGGGCAGGCCGACCGCCGCGTTGCCGGTGTCGCAGATCAGCAGTGCGTCGGCGTGCAGCTCCCCGGCGTGCGGCGGGACGTAGGCCTCCAGTCCGCCGGTGCCCTGCTCCTCCGAGCCCTCGACGACCAGTTTGAGGCCGACCGGCAGGTCGTCGCCGAGCGCCCGCAGCGCGGTGAGGTGCATGACGATGTTGCCCTTGCAGTCGGCGGCGCCGCGCCCGTACCAGCGGCCGGCGCGCTCGGTGAGCTCGAACGGCGGGGAGGTCCAGGCGGCGTCGTCGAGCGGGGGCTGGACGTCGTAGTGGGCGTAGAGCAGGACGGTCGGCGCGCCGGACGGGGGCGGGCGGTGGCCGACCACGGCGTGGCTGCCGTCCGGGGTCTCCTCCAGGTGGACGTCGCGCAGTCCGGCGTCGGCGAAGGCGTCGGCGACCCACTCGGCGGCCTGGCGGCACTTCTCCGGCGGGTACTGGCGGGGGTCGGCGACGGAGGGGATGGCGACCAGCTCGGCCAGGTCGGCCCGGGCGCGCGGCATCAGGGCGGCGATCCGGCGGGCGAGTTCGTCGGTCATGGTGACGGCTCCTCTGGGGACTGTGGGCCGGGGCGTCAGTTGCGGACGGTGTTCTCCAGCTTGAGGTCGTCGATCTTGTCCTTGATGGCGGCGAGCTTGTCCGGGCAGTACACCGAGAGCACGATCGTCTCCGCCAGGACCACCTCGCGGTCGGAGAGCACCGGACGCTGGCCGGGGCCGGCCGCGCCGGTGGACATGCCGTACTTCCACTGCGCCTGCTGGAGCGCGCCGGCCGGGTCGTCGCAGACGGCGCCGCCGTCCTCGCCCAGGGTGTGCACGATCTGGTCCTGCGACGGCACCGGGTAGCCGGCGGCGGCCAGCGCCTCGGAGAGCTGCTCGGCCTTGCGGTTGGCCTCGTTGGTCTTGTGCAGCTGGCTGTAGGTGAGCAGGCCGGTCACCAGCATGGCGATCAGCAGGACGATCGCGCCGAGGTAGATCCAGCGATGCCGGGAGGCCATCAGGCTGCGGGTCATGCCGCACCTCCGTGCGTCGGGCCGTCGTCCGCACCCGGTCCGTGGTGCCCCGGTCCGTCCGGCCCGGGGTCGGTCGCGTGGCGGAGCTCGGCGGCCTCGATCGCCTCCGCCTCGGCGCGGGCCTGGGCCGAGCGCCAGCCCGGCTTGCGCAGCCGCAGGAACAGCACGGGGATCACCAGGCCCAGCACCAGCAGACCGCCGCCGACGATCGCCACGTACGACCAGACCGAGCCGCTGCCGAACTGCGAGGAGGGCACGAACCCGATCGCCATCGCCGCCGCCGAGGCCACCAGGCCGGTGACCGCGATCGGCACCAGCGCCGGTGCCCGGTAGCCGCGCGGGTGGTCCGGCTGGAGACGGCGCAGCCGGATCGCGGCGGCGAACATCAGCAGGTAGACGATCAGGTACACCTGCGTGGTGATCACCGAGAAGATCCAGTAGGCGCTGGAGACGTTCGGGATCAGGGCGTACGCGAGGGCGATGACCGTGGTGACCACGCCCTGGGTGACCAGCAGGTTCTGCTGGACGCCCGCCCGGTTGAGCCGCTGCAGGAACGGTGGGAGGTAGCCCTCCTGGCGGGAGATCATCAACAGGCCCTTGGACGGCCCGGCGAGCCAGGTGAGCATGCCGCCGAGCGAGGCGGCGACCAGCGCCACCGCGATCACCGGGGTCAGCCAGCCGATGTGGAAGTACTGGAAGAAGGCGTCGAAGGCCTGCATCACACCGGCCGTCAGGCTCAGTTCGCTGGACGGCACCACCCAGCTGATCGCCAGCGCGGGCAGGATGAAGATCGCCAGCACCAGCCCGGAGGCGGTGAACATCGCGCGCGGGAACTCCCGGGCCGGGTTGCGCAGCGAGGAGACGTGCACCGCGTTCATCTCCATGCCGGAGTAGCTGAGGAAGTTGTTGACGATCAGCACCAGGCTGGCCAGGCCGGTCCACTCCGGGAACAGGTGCGCGGCGTCCATCGGGGCGGCGGAGCCGTTGCCCTGGCCGAGGAAGACGAAGCCGAGCACGACGAGCAGCGTGCCGGGGACCAGCGTGCCGATGATCAGGCCCATCGAGGAGAGGCCGGCCACCGCCTGGGTGCCCCGGGCGGAGACCCAGACGCCGGTCCAGTACAGCACCATGATCACGAGTGCGGTGTACGGGCCGTTGCTCGCCAGGGAGGGGTTGACCACGTAGGCGATGGTGGACGCCACGTACGCCAGCAGGGACGGGTAGTAGAAGATCGTCATCGCGAACTGGCACCAGACGGCCAGGAAGCCCAGCGGCTTCGACAGGCCCTCCGACACCCAGCGGTAGACGCCGCCCTCCCAGCCGGACGCCAGCTCGGCGGAGACCAGCGCGGTCGGCAGCAGGAAGACCACGGCCGGCAGGAGGTAGAGGAAGACGCAGGCGAGGCCGTAGACCGCCATGGTCGGGGCGGAGCGGAGGCTGGCCACCGAGGCGGTGGTCATGAAGGCGAGCGTCAGCCAGGACATCCGGGGCGCGTTCGCCAGGGTGGCGGCCGCCGAGCCGGTGCGTTCCCGGGTGGCGGACTCCTGGCCGCCGCCCCCCTGGCCTCCGCCAGGACCGCCCTGGCCGGACGACGGTATGTCCATCGAACTCATGCGTCCTCCTGCGGTGGCCCCGCCGGCGCCGGGCCGTACCCGGTCAGTTCACCCGGTTGGCGAGGGAGGCGCATGCGGCGTGCACCCGCACGGGTGAGCGGAGGATGAGCGGGCGGGCCGTGGGGTGCGGGCGGCGGGCCTGGTCCCGGCGACGGGCGGTGAGCGGGCGTCAGGGCGTCAGGGCGACGGGGTGGCCGCCGGTGTCCGCTCGGGCCAGCCGGAGCGGCGCAGCGTCCGGCCGGCCGTCGCCGGGACCAGGCCCGCCGCGAGCAGCGCCGCCACCGTGCCGAGCGCCGCCGCGGGGGAGAGGTGGTCGAGCAGCAGCCCGCTGCCGACCGTCCCGGCAGGCATCCCGACCGTGAACATCGTCAGCGTCGCGGAGATCACCCGCCCGCGCAGCGCGTCCGGGACCCGGCTGAACACCAGCAGGTCGATCATCACCCGCAGCGTCGGGATCCCCAGGCCCACCATGAACAGCGCCGCGAAGACGGTGACCGGCCCGCCGGGCAGCAGCGGCGCCAGCAGCACCGGGACGGTCAGCCAGGACACCGCGAGCAGCAGCACCCCGGGCCCGGCCGTCCGGTGCAGCCGGCTCACCAGCAGCGCGCCGGCCAGCGCCCCCACGGCCTCCCCGGCCAGGGCCAGCCCGATGCCGGCGCTGGACGTGCCCTGGCCGCGCAGGATCACCATCACCGGCAGCAGCATCGCGGCTCCCGCGACGTTGATCAGCAGGACGACGGCGAGGACCGGGCGCAGCAGGGCGTTGGCTGCCAGGTAGCGGTAGCCGGCCAGCGCGCCGCCGTCCGCGCCGCTGTCCGCGCCGCCGTCCGCAGTGCCGTCCGCGGTGCCGGCCCGGCCCGCCCCGGATTCCGGCCGGCCCGGGAACCGCACCACGAGCGCGGCGGTGAGCGCGAGCAGCGAGGCGACCGCGGTGCCGACGAACGGCGCCGCCCGGCCGAGCCCGAACAGCGCGCCCGCCAGCGGCGGTCCGATCAGACCGGCCCCGCTCATCCGGGCCTCGTCCTGCGCCAGCGCCTGCCGCAGCTGCTCCGGCGGCACCACCGAGCGCACCGCGATCAGCCGGATCGGGCCGGTGTAGGCGATGGTCGCGCCGATCACCACGGCCACCAGCAGGGTGTGTGCGAGGGTCAGCCGGTCCAGCGCCATGGCGGCCGGGACGCTGGCGCAGGCGACCAGCCGGACGCAGTCGCCCGCGATCAGCAGCCGGCGGCGGTCGCAGCGGTCGGCGACCGCGCCGCCGTGGAGGCCGAACAGCAGGGAGGCGCTGATCTGCAGGGCCCCGAACGCCCCGGCGAGCGTGGAGGAACCGGTGAGCGCGAGCAGCAGCAGCGGGTAGGCGGTGTCGGCGATCTGCAGGCCGAGGGTGGCGCCGGCCTGGCCGGCCCAGAGGGCCTGGAAGCGCCAGTTGCGCCGCAGCGGGACGGGCGCGGCGGCCTGCGGCGGGCCGGTCGTGGTCGCGGTCTCCGTACTCATCGGCCGTCTCCCCCTTCTCGACGCTCACTGCAGCGTCACCATTCACGAATGTGTGAATGGTGACGTGAGTGTGACCGGTCGCGCAAGGGTGAACGCTCGATTGCCCGGGTCGGCGGCCATCTGCGAGGGTGGGGCCGTGGTCGAGAACACCGAGAGTGCCGAGAACGCCGACGAGGAGCCCGCCGCCCCGGGCCCCGCCACCCCCGGCCCCGGCTCCGGCCCCGGCGCCCTCAAGGAGCGCCGGGTCGAGGACGCCGCCACCCTCAAGGCCCTGGCCGACCCGCTCCGCCTGGCGATCCTCGACGTCCTGATGGCCGCCCTCGCCTCCGGGCCGCTCACCGCCAAGGAGATCGCGGCCGCGCTCGACGAGCCGCAGACCAAGCTCTACCGCCACATCAAGCAACTGGAGAAGGCCGGACTGGTCCGCGTCGCCGGCACCCGCCTGGTCTCCGGCATCGTCGAGAGCCGCTACGCCCCGGCCCAGGACTCGCTGCGGCTGGCGCCCGAGATCTTCTCGCCCGGCTCACCGACCCGCGCCCACGCCTACGGGGCCATCCTCGCCGCGATGGACCGCGTCCGCGGCGAGTTCCACGCCCGCGCGATGGCCGACCGCGTCGATTTCACCACCTCGCGGGAGGCCTCGGCCCCCGGCCTGCCCGGCATGTTCTCGCACTTCACGTTCCGGCTCACGCCCGACCGGATGCTCCGGCTCCGCGGCCGGCTCGACGAGATCCTCGACGAGTTGCGCGCGGAGGGCGAGAGCGACGCCGACGACGCGGTGGAGGCGACCCTGTTCACGCTGCTGTACGGCGTCCGCCCCGGTCCTGCGGGCGACTCTCGGACTGATACCCGACCGGGCACGGAATCGTAAACGACGGGCGCACCGTCGGTGTCATGGTTCACGATGACTGAATGTCATACGAACTTCAGGCGCTGATCGGCCCGGCGGAACTGGTCGCGGTGGCGGCCGCCGAGGTTTCGGCGGCCCGCCCGCGACCGCTCGCCCAGGGCCTCGCGCTGATCCCGGCCACCCCCGGGTTCCTGACGGCCCTCCGGTTCGGCGACGAGGAGCCGGCCTCCCCGGGCGTCGCCGGCTTCGACTGGTTCTCCGACGGCCTGGAACGCCGGCTCGCCGCCTGGTCCAAGGCCGGCCCGATCGCCTGCGTGGAGGCCGACTACTTCGGCGGCACCGGCATCCAGCGCGCCGCCCTCTGGGCCGACGGCCGGCTCGACCTCGGCCCGTTCACCAGTGGCCCCCTCGAAGCCTTCCCGCCCGAGGGCGGCCCGATCTCCCGCGTCCTGCGCCGCCTCGGCGTCCACGTCCCGGCCGGCACCACCGCCCGCGACGAGTTCGACGCCGCCGGCCTCGACGCCCACCGCACCACCGCCGCCTGGGCCGCCACCCCCTGACGCCCCACCGGACGACGGCGCCCCCGGAAACGACGGCGGCCCCGGTCGGAAGCCCTCTCCAGAGCTCCCGGCCGGGGCCGCCGACCGGCTCAGCGGTAGTTCACGTACTGCATGAGCGCCGCGCTGACCTGCGGATTCATGGCGATCACGGCGCTGACCTGGGAAAACTCATGTCACGAGTTTTCACTGGTCAGCGCCGTTTTCCGCCCGCATGTGCCCTGGATGTGCCCTCGTTTCGCACCTGCGTGCAGTGCTGGGCGCCGAGAGCACGGCCAGTGTGGCGGCGGCTCGGCCAGTGGTTGGTCAGCCGTTGCCGCGCCGGTCGTCGAGGATGATGCGGCGGAACTGCAGTTCAGCGGCCGCCTCGAGTTCGGTGCGCAGGTTCTCCGCCGGCGCGGCACGCAGTGCCTCGATCCCCTCCTCGACGGACGACGCGGCGCCGGTGACGGTGAACAGGTCCAGGACGGTCTCCCAGAAGAGGGACGAGGCCGGAGAAGCGCTGGGGCCGTCCCCCGTGCCGGGTCGGCGGTGGGGTCGGGTGCCGCCGGGCACGGTCCGGCCGGACTCGCTGCCACGCGTTGCCTGCGTCCTGCGGCCGCCGTCAGCCGGGCCCGGCCACCCCGCCGACGTCCTCACCCTGCTGCGCCCGGCTGCGGCCCGGGGAGGAAAGGAAGCCCGCTGGAGCCTGGTGCGGTCGGGTTCCAGCCCCTTCAACACGACACCGGTGCCCACGCCCACGCCCATGGCGATGTCGGGGCAGGGGCTGAAGACATGGTGTACTTCGCGGCTTGTCGGACACGCAGTGAGCCTGGTGTCGAGTGCGGTTCTCGGTGGGGTGGTCCACCCGCTCGGGTGCCGAAGGCGGCTGCCGGGGCGGGGGCGTCGGTGGTGGCGGCGAGGAAATGTGTGACGGCCGGGCCGGTTGGCCGGCCGGGTATCGGCCGGCCAACCGGTGCGCGCGGGTGCCGGTCAGGCTAGGCGGCCCTCGCGGGCGAGGGCGCCGAGCCAGTGGGCGGAGGGCTTCGGGGTGCGCGCGAAGGTCTCCGGGTCCACCGCCACCAGGCCGAAGGTCGGCCGGTAGGAGCCCCACTCGTAGTTGTCGAGCAGGCTCCAGTGCAGGTAGCCGCGGACGTCCACGCCGTCGCGCAGGGCGTCGGCGAGACCGGCCAGCGCCTGCGTGGTGTAGGCGATCCGCTCGGTGTCGTCGGCGGTGGCGATGCCGTTCTCGGTGACCAGCAGCGGCACCTCCGGGCCGACCGTCCCGGCGGTGCGGCGGACCGCCTCACCGAGCGCCTGCGGGTAGTACTCCCAGCCCTTGATCGTGGTGCGGACGCCGTCGGCGACCGGGACCGGGCCGTCCACCCCGACCGGTGCGCGGGTGTAGGCCTGCACGCCGATCCAGTCGTCACCGCGGGCGGCCTCGACGAAGACGTCCTCCCGTCGGCGGGCCAGGGCCGCGACGGTGGCCTCGGCGCCGGGCTCCACGGGGTAGAGGCAGAGGCTGGCGACCGTCCAGCCGATCAGCAGGCGCGGATCGGCCTCGCGCAGCGCGGCGCTCGCCGCGCGGTGGGCCCGCACCAGCGCCTCGGTGATGTCCTCGCCGGGCTCGATCCGGTCGATGTCGCCCTCAACAGCGCCGCCCTCGGTGAACCGCTGCCTGACGGAGTGCATCCGGGCGAGGATGTTCGGCTCGTTGACGGTGGCCACGTACCGGACGCCGTCGAGCACCTCGGTGGCGGCGGTGGCGGCGTACCGGGCGAACAGCTCGGCCGCGTCGGGGGCGAGCCAGCCGCCGGCCTCGGCGAACCACTGCGGCAGGGTGATGTGCTGGAGCGTCACCACCGGGGTGAGGCCGCGGGCCAGCGCGCCCTCCACCATGGCCCGGTAGTGGGCTAGCGCGGCCCGCGAGTACCGGCCCCGCACCGGCTCGATGCGGGCCCACTCGATGCTGAACCGGTAGGCGTTGAAGCCGAGTCCGGCGAGCAGGTCCATGTCCTCGGGCCAGCGGTGGAAGCTGTCGGCGGCGTCGCCGCTCGGCTCGGGGATGAACGAGTTGGTGCGCTGTTCGAAGGCCCACCAGTCGCTGGTGGTGTTGTTGCCCTCGATCTGGTGGGCGGCGGTCGAGGCTCCGAACAGGAACCCTTCCGGTAGGGGGGCACCGCTGACGCGGTCGCCCGCGTGAGCGTAGGCCTGGTGGCTGCAGCAGGAGGGCGGGTCCTCGGTGTCGAAGGGGACGTCCTCGCGGGCGGCCTCGGTGCCGGACTCGCCGGCCGGCCGGGGTGCGTGCGGCTCCGACGGGGCGAGGTGTGCGGGGGTTCCGGAAGGGGCGGTGGCGGTGGCGTTGGTGCGGAAGGCGCGGAGGTCGGCCGGGTCGACGCCGCAGTGCAGGAGGAACTGCTGCGAGCTGCCGTGGCGTGCCCGGATGCCTTCCAGGAACGCCAGGATCGCCTCGGGCGGGGCCTGCAGCAGGAGCGGGGGGAGCGTCGGCTTCCGGTCGGCCGCATCCGGTGCGCGGTTGAGCGGGATGGCGCGGGGGCGCTGGGCCAGTGCGGCGAAGACGTGTGGTACGGCGTCGGCGGAGCGGGCGTAGTCGGCCGCGATGCGTTCGGCGGGTACGTCGAGCAGGTCGAGCAGGAGTGCCACGAGGAGGCCGGTGCGGTCCTTGCCCGCCGCGCAGTGCACCAGCGCGGGGCCGTGCCGCACGATGGTGTGCACGGCGGTGGTGATCGCGGTCGGCGAGGACTCGGCCAGGGCGAGGTAGAAGGCGCCGAGGTCGGCATCGGTGCGCATGGTTGTCATCAGGCGGTCCACGGAATCCGCCGCGGGGGCCAGGGACGCGTCGACGACGGTGATCCCGGCGGCTTCGACGGCTGTCCAGTCGGCCGGCTCGCGTTCGCCGGCGGAGCGCAGGTCCACGACGGCGCGGATTCCCGCGTCGCGCAGTTGGGCGACGGTGTCGGGCCCGGCGCTGGGGAACGCCTGGGCGGAGCGGAAGAGGACGCCGGGCTGGATCCAGGTGTGGTCGGGGTCCGACTGCCGGGCGGGATCGCGGAAGTTGAGCAGGGACATGAGGACCTTTCGGTGGTGCGGGGGCACTGTGTAGTAGAGGGACGGCGGCGTCCGTGTGTCGTCTCGGCGGGCGAGGCGCTGGGGACGCTCTTGGCGCCGGGGTGTCAGGGACGCCGCGGGGTACGGGGGTCGAGAAGGGCGGTGTCCGGCCGGTTCGGGCCGGGGCCGGACCGGTTCAGGGAGTAGGGGCGCTTGTTCGTGGCCGGGTTCCCCCGGCGGTGTGCGGGCTGCCGGCGGTGGGTGGCGGTGCCCGGGCCGCCCGGCCCGGTGGGGCTTGGGGCGGGCGGTGTCACGGCTTTAGCCAGAGGGTGGCCGGGGAGACGTTGACGACGGTCCGCTCGGAGAGGTCGGGCAGGCCGCGGACTTTGGTGGTGGCGATGAAGCCGACCGGGTTCTCGGTGAGGAAGAGCATCGGGGCCTGCTCGACGACGGCCTTGGCGGCCTCGTTGTAGGCGGCGGCCCGCTGGGCCCGGTCCAGTCCGGCGCGTCCGGCGGCGATGGCCTGCTCGGTCTTCGGGTCGCTCCAGCCGGTGAAGTTGTAGGGGGAGCCGGCGCTGAACAGGGTGCTCAGCGCGGTGTCGGTGTCGCCGAACATGCTGGTGACGAAGTCGTGCACCTGGAACTTGCGCTGCACCAGCGAGGTGCCCAGGGCGGCCGGGTCCATCGGCTTGATGGTCACCTTCACGCCGACCTCGCCGAGCATCTGCTGGATGACGGTGGCGCGCTGCTGGCCCTCGGGGCTGTTGCCGATCTGGTACTCGAAGGAGAGGTCGGGGTGGCCGGACTCGGCGAGCAGGGCGCGGGCCCTGGCCGGGTCGTGGGCCGGGTAGCCGGCGGCACCGGCGGCGCGGTAGGGGGAGGTGGAGCTGATCGGGCCGTCCGAGATCTTGCCCTGGCCGAGGTGGACGACCTTCTTGACGGCCTCGCGGTCGATGGCGTACTGGAGGGCCTGGCGGACCCGGGGGTCGTCGAAGGGCGCGGCTTTGGTGTTGAACAGGATGGTGGAGGTGGAGCCGGGGCCGGTGGCGACCCGCAGTCCGTCCTGGGGGGCCTGCTTGAGCTGGGAGGGTGTTTCGGACCAGCTCAAGTCGAGGTCGCCGGAGCGCAGCGACTGGTAGCGGCTGTCGGCGTCGGGCAGCACCCGGTAGACGATCTTGTCGGCGTGGGCCTTGTCGCCCCAGTAGGAGGGGTTGCGGGCGACGGTGACCGAGACGCCCGGCTGGACGCTCTCCACGGTGTAGGGGCCGGAGCCGACGGCGGGTGCGTCGCCGGCCGGGGTCCGGGAGATGTAGCCGAGGGAGCGGGTGAACAGGTTGGGGAAGGCCGCGTTCGGCGTTTTGAGGGTGAAGACGAGGGTGGTGGGGCTGTTCACCGTGGTTCCGCTGATGGTGGCGGCGTCGGCGGCGCAGGAGCACCTGCTCTCGGGCTTGGACAGGCGGGCGACGTGGTCGGCGACGGCCTGGGCGTCCAGCGGGCTGCCGTCGCTGAACGTCACGCCCTCGCGCAGCTCCAGTGTCCAGGCGGTGGCGTCGGTGTTCGGGGTGAACGCCTTGGCCAGGTACGGCTTCACGGTGCCGTTGTCGCCGTTGACCATCAGGGGGTCGTACAGCGCGTTGGCCAGGACCAGCACGGGCTGCGTGGTCAGTGTGCCGTCGGCCGGGTCGAGCTTGGTGAACGGGCGGTCCAGGCCGATTCTGAGTGTGCCGCCGTCGGTCGCCGGGCCGTCGGCGCCCGGGGCCGCCTGGGCGGAGCCGCCGGACAGCGCGTCATCGGCGGCCGAGCAGGCGCCGGCGGTGAGTGCGAGGGCGACGGTGCAGATGGCCGTTGCCAGAACGTGCTTGTGCCGCTTCATGGTTCCTCGGTCTCCTCGGAGGCGTGCCCGTTCGGCTGCCGTCGCGACCCACCATAGAGAAGTGGCACTAGTGCCAAGTGGCACTAGTGCAAACTTTTCGTGGCGAAACACCGACGCCCCGACGCCCGCCTTGAGCACCACCGGCCACCCGTGATTACGTGACCCCGGCCGGGCGGCGCAGCCCCGCCGGACGGTACGGGGCCGGGAACGGGACAAAACATGGACGAACCGGGAGCAGTACCGGTCGCGGTCGGGATGCGCGACCGCAAGAAGGCGCGCACCCGCGAGGTGATCCGGGCGGCCGCACTGGACCTGTTCGAGGAGGAGGGCTTCGAGCAGACCACCATCGAGCACATCTGCGAGCGCGCCGACGTGGCCCGCCGCACTCTCTTCCGCTACTACGCCGCCAAGGAAGCACTCCTCTTCGGCTGGGGCTTCGGCGAACCCATCCTCGACGCCTTCGCCGCCGCCCCCGCGAGCCTCGGCCCGTGGGAGGCCCTCGTGCACGCCCTCGACGCCACCCAGGGCCGGCTCGAGGAACCCGCCGAGGACACCGAAAGACGCCGCGGGCTGCGCCGACGATTCCTCGGCATCCGCACCGTGCACGACTACGCGATCCTTCAGATCGACAACCTCGCGCAGCGCGCGGCCGACATCACCGCCACCCGGCTCGGCGTCGACCCCCTGCGCGACCTGCGCCCGTTCGCACTCGGCGGGGCGCTGGCCGCAATGACACGCCGTCAAGTTCTCCTCGGCGACGACCACGCCCTTGAGGGAAGCTGGGCGGACGCGTTCCGCGACATCCTGTCCACCACGGCCCAGAGCGGCCGGACGAGCGGCGACGGCACGGACGCAGCCTCGCCCGTGCTTCGCCGCGTCCGGCCGTAGCCCGGACCTGGCACGCGTCGGTCAGGAGTGGGCCAGGGCGTCGGCCCGCAGGAAGTCGAACAGGGCCCTCGCCTCGGTCTCGTCGTCGCCGTCGCCGGTGAAGGAGAGCATGGCCTGGAGGACGGCACGGGCGAGGTCACCGACCGCCTGGGCATCGGACCCGGCGCCGCGCGGCTCGCCGAGCACGGTGTGGAGTGGGCGTAGCGGCTGAGTGGCCGGTGGCGGTAAGTAGCTGGGCCCGCGAAGGTCAGGAGCCCGTCACTCTGTGGGGTGACGGGCTCCTGACCGCTGTTCTCTACAAGGCGGCCGAGCCACTCCGCGATGTCGTGGATCTCTGCGAGGTGCGTCCGACGTCCTGATCTCCCGAGTTTCGCCGAGGTGTCCGGGTGGGCCGGGGGCCGGTCGGGACAGCTGCGGCCGCGTGGCGCGGGGTCTTGGCTCGGGTCGGACGGTGGGGGCTCACAGCAGGATCTGCAGGCTGACGGCGGCGGTCAGGGAGGTGTAGCCGGTCGTCAGGCAGATCAGGGGGTTGGGCGCGGGGGCGGTGGCGACCTGGAGGACCGTGGAGCCCGTGAAGCGGCCTGCGGTGACGGTTCCGGAGTTGGTGACCACCAGGGTGCCGGCGATGTTGGACACCGCCCTGGTGTAGGCGTACGTGGTGGTCGAGCCGTCCGCCCAGGTGATGGTCTGCGTGCCGGGGGCGGTTGACAGGAGGTCGATGCAGGAGTAGTCGGGCACGGTGACCTGCACGTGGGCGCTGCCGGGCAGGATTTCTTCGTGGCCGGGTGCCACACAGCCGATGTTGTAGGAGGAGTCGACGGTGACCTCGGTGTCCCGCGGCGTGGCGGTCAGAGGCGGGTCGTAGGCGTTGCGCACCGTGCCTTCGCAGGACACCTGGAGGACGTGGGCCTGTGCCGTCGCGGGCGCGGCGAGGCCGATCAGGGCGAGCAGGAGTGCGACGACGAGCAGTTGCCGTTTTCTGGACACGTTTCCCTCCGGAACCGTGAATGATTCGCACGCTGTGCGAACCGTGGTCCGCCCCGGCATGAGGCGGGGCTGAGGGAAGTATGAGTCGTGACGGTTCCACATTCCAGGGCTGGCGTTTTCCGCTTGGGGTGGGGAGGTGCGCACGGAGCGTGTTGCCGGTCCGCGCGCCTTTCGTGCGGGCCGGGCGCGCCGCCCGCGAAGGCGGGGCATGTGTTGCCGGTCGGACTCGGCGTGAACACCGGGGTGCCGTGGTGGGGCGCGATGTGCGGTGGTCGTGCGCGCTCACCTGCGCTACGGCGGGCGGTACCTGAGGGGGAGTGTTTCCAAGGACCGCTGCGGCGAGAAGCCAGTTCGGCCGGGGCCCGTATGGCGTCGTACCGGCTGTCGGCTGGGAGTGTCCGCGCGGATCGACCGGGCGGTCCGCCAGGTTGTTCGGTGTGCGGTGGTCGGCAACGCGCACCGCCCGCCGGGAGCTTCCCGGCGGGCGGTGTCGGTGACGGGGCGGTGCGGTGCGGGCGGTGGCTACTGGCTCTTGATGGCGCCCAGGATGTCCATCCGGGCCGCGCGGTGGGCGGGCCAGAGGGCTGCGAGCAGGCCGGTCACCGCAGCGGCGACCAGGAAGAGCAGGACCTGTGCCGAGGGCACCACCATCGTGATGTTCTTGAAGCTGTCCTCCAGGGTGCGGGTGCCGGCCCAGGCGGTGACGATGCCGAGCAGGACGCCGATCACGCCGCCGAACAGGGCGATCATCAGCGACTCCAGCCGGACCATCCGGCCGATGCCGGAGCGGTCCAGGCCGATCGCCCGGAGCATGCCGATCTCGCGGCGGCGCTCGAACACCGACATCGCCATGGTGTTGACGACGCCGAGCACGGCGATCACCACGGACATGCCCAGCAGGCCGTACATCATGCTCAGCACGGACGTCACCATCCGGCGGTCCTCCGCCTTGATGTCCTTCTCGCCCTTGACGCTGATCAGCGGGTTGCCGCCGGTGGCGTCGCGCAGCGCCTGCTGGAGTTCCGGGGTCGCGCCGCCGGTGCCCTTGACCAGGGCCTTCGTCAGGCCCGTGCCAGGTTCGGTGTGCGGGCCGACCACGGCGTCCGGGGCGATGAGGCCGGCCACCATGCTGCTCGGCTCCACCACGGCGCCGACGCTCAGCGTGCCCGGGGTGCCGTCCGGGTAGGTGACGGTCATCGTCGAGCCGACCGTCAGCCCGTTGCGCTCGGCGTAGCCGGTGGTCACCAGCAGCTTGCCCTGCTTCAGGGCGTCGGTGGTGCCCTGCGTCGCCTTCAGGGCGACCAGCTGGTCGAAGGTGGAGGCGTCCACGGCGGTGAGCCACTCGCGGTCCCCGTCCACGCCGGTTGTGACCGGGATGTCGCGCATCGCGCTCATCGCGGCAACCCCGGGAGCCTTGGCGATCTGGCCGGCGACCTCGGGGGCGAGCATGGAGAAGTTCTCCATGGCGACGGCGTAGTCGGCCTTCAGGTCGTTCGCGGTGGCCTCGTCGACGGCCTTGTTCACCGAGGCGCCGACCACGGTCAGCGCGGTGATCAGGGTGACGCCGATGGTGAGCGCGGAGGCGGTGGCGGCGGTGCGGCGCGGGTTGCGCACGGCGTTCTCGCGCGCCAGCTTGCCCGGGGTGCCGAACAGTTTGCGCAGTGCCGGGGCGAACAGCGCGATCACCGGACGGGACAGCAGCGGGGTGAGCACGAAGACGCCGATCATCAGCGCGCCCGCGCCCGCGCCGACCAGGTTGACCTCCGCGCTCGCCGCGCCGGCCAGCAGCCCGCCCACGCCGAGGGCGGTGAACGACGAGCCGATGACGTTGCGGACCAGCAGGGACTTGTGGGTGGCCGGCTGCTCGGCCGAGCTCATCGCGGCGACCGGCGCGATCCGGGAGGCGCGGCGTGCCGGCAGCCAGGCGGCCAGCACGGTCACCACGACTCCGACGGCGAGCGAGCCGATGACCGTGGAGGGGCCGACCAGCAGCGGGCCGTCCGGCAGGTTGGCCTCCCCCGGGCCGTTGAGCAGGGCACGCAGGCCGGCGGCGATGCCGATGCCGGCCACCAGGCCGCCGAGGGAGGCGCTCACGCCGACCAGCAGGGCTTCGGCCAGCACGGAGAGGGTGATCTGCTTGCGGCTGGCGCCGATCGCGCGCAGCAGCGCCAGCTCCTTGGTGCGCTGAGCGACGAGCATGGTGAAGGTGTTGGCGATGATGAAGACACCGACGAAGAGCGCGATGCCGGCGAAGACCAGCAGGGCGGAGGACAGGCCCTTGGTCGTCGCGGTGATCATCCGGTCCTGCTCGTCGGCGAGTTCGCGGCCGGTGCGGGCCTCGATGTCGTCGGAGGCGGGCAGGGTCTGCCGGACGGCGGCGAGCAGCGCGTTGTCGTCGATGCCGGGCTCGCCCTTGACGTCGATCTCGGCGAACCGGCCCGGGGCCAGGTAGAGCTGCTGGGCGGTGGCGGTGTCGAAGGCGGCGAGCGAGCCGCCGGAGATCACCCGCGGGTCGTTGGTAGTGACGGTCCCGGTGAGCTTCAGGTCCATGACCGGCCCGTTGACGGCGACCCGCACGGTGTCGCCGACCTTGTAGCCGCCCTTGTCGGCGGTCTCGGCGTCCAGGGCCACCTCGCCGGAGGTGCGAGGGCCGCGGCCGTCGACCAGCGGGTAGCGCGGGTCGGTGCCGTCAGCGCCCGGGACGTAGTTGGTGCCGGTGGTGGAGAAGCCGTTGCCGATCAGCGCGCCCTTGCGGTCGGCGATCCCGGCGAAGCCGCTGACCACGCCGCGGGCATCGGCGGCGCCGGGAAGCGCGGCGATCGCCTCGCGGGTGTCCTCGGTGAGGGAGGGGCCGCCGGACGTCCGGTTGCCGTGGTCGTACCCCCTGCTGATAGCGCCGGCATCGGCGTCGCTGACGGTGACGGTGATATCGGTGTAGCTCTTGCTGCTCTGGGAGCGCAGGGCGTTGCCGAGCGTGTCGGTGAACACGAGGGTGCCGGCCACGAAGGCGGTGCCGAGCAGGACGGCGAGCGCCGTCATCAACAGCCGGGCCTTGTGGGCCAGCACATTGCGCAGTGCGGTGCGGTACATGAGGTGGTGTCAGTCCTCTGGTCGACGGAGGGTCGGACGGCTGGCGCGGGGCGTCAGCTGGTGCGGCCCTTGGCGTCGAAGCGGCGCATGCGGTCCAGGACGGCGTCGGCGGTCGGGTGGGTCAGTTCGTCGACGATGCGGCCGTCGGCGAGGAAGACGACGCGGTCGGCGTAGGAGGCGGCGACGGGGTCGTGGGTGACCATGACGACGGTCTGGCCGAGTTCGCGCACGGAGTTGCGCAGGAAGGCGAGGATCTCGGCGCCGGAGCGGGAGTCGAGGTTGCCGGTGGGTTCGTCGGCGAAGATGATGTCGGGCTTGCCGGCCAGGGCGCGGGCGCAGGCGACGCGCTGCTGCTGGCCGCCGGAGAGCTGGCTGGGGCGGTGGGAGAGCCGGCCGGAGAGGCCGACGGTCTCGACGACCTTGTCGAGCCACTGCTTGTCGGCCTTGCGGCCGGCGATGTCCATCGGGAGGGTGATGTTCTCCAGGGCCGTCAGGGTGGGGAGCAGGTTGAAGGCCTGGAAGATGAAGCCGATGTGGTCCCGGCGCAGCTGGGTGAGCTGCTTGTCCTTGAGGCCGACGAGTTCGGTGTCGCCGATGGTGGAGGAGCCGGAGGAGACGGTGTCCAGGCCGGCCATGCAGTGCATCAGGGTGGACTTGCCGGAGCCCGAGGGGCCCATGATCGCGGTGAACTCGCCCTGCGGGAAGGTGACGCTGACGTTGTCGAGGGCGACGACGCGGGTCTCCCCCTCCCCGTAGACCTTGTTCAGACCGGTGGCGCGGGCGGCCGCCCGGCCGGTGCGGACGGCGGTCGTGGTCGACGTGGTCACGGGGGACTCCTGAAGCGTGAGGGAAGAAAAACGGATCACCGAATTCCGTTCAATTCTCGCAACTGACACGAGTCGGACTTATCGGTCCGCGGTAGGGCCACCCGCCACCCTTTCGGATGAACGGCGGGGGGCCTTCTCGTCCTCAGGTATGACGCATACCCTGATTCTTGCGACTAAAGTTTCTCTCCTTATCGGTCTGCCGATCCGCCCCGCTTCCCCGGCCATCCGGGGACCGGAGGGGTATGCCCGCGGCCCGGCCCACGAGCGGCGGGTCTGGTGCGGTGACCCGCCCCGGGTCGACGACGCGCCCATGCACGCGAGGCCGGACCGGCCGCCCGCCCGTGGCCGAACGCGGCGATCGCGGCGCCGACGGCCATCAGCGGGCGAGGCCTGCGGGTGCCGAAGTCGCCGGCCTCTCCGATCAAGCGGCACGAAGACCCGTGGCGGGCAGGACAGTGCCGGCTGCCACCGCCGGTGACGGGTTGGCCGGGGAGGTTGCCGAGCGGTCGATGGACCACGCGACGCCTGCGGGGGTGGCCGCGCTGGGCAAAGGAGGGTCGGCCGCGCAGGCCCCGGGCCCTTCCGCAACGATCCCTGGATGCAGAGCAGACCGAACACCTCGGCCAAACGAAGCCTCATCTCACCTATGGATCAAGCGCCCAAGCCGGTCCCCGAGGCGGCGGAGAGGCCCCGCCCCTCCGCCTCAGCCGTCGGCCGGGTGGATCACCATGGTCGCCGCGAGCACGGCGAGCGCGATCGTGCACGCCGCTGCCGTCAGCGCGCCGCGCGGGGACAGCGGACGCGGCCGCGACACCCCCACCCCGAGCACGCGTCGATGAGCCGTGCGCAGGAAGCCCAGCCAGGTGAGGGCGATCAGCGGGATCACCGACAGCGGGACCTGTTTGACCGCCAGCAGCGCCGCCACCGTGTACGACAGCGTCGTTCGCCGCCAGGCCAGCCGGGTGCGCTCGGGTTGGAGTCCGGGATCCCGTCCCTCCGTCGTCACGGACCCTCCCAGCCGAAGAGGACCACCACCGCCATCGTCACGGCCACGGTCGCCACGCCCAGGCCGAGCACTGTCGGGAACCGCGAGACCGGAAGGTCCTTGCCGAGACGCATCGCCCGCTCGCATCGCACCCAGTGGTTGACCGCCCGCAGTGCGCAGAGAACCCCTGCGGCCAGGAGTGCGAGCGCCAGTCCGGCGCGGACACCGCGGGCCAGCTCCGGCAGGAACTGGTCGACGGCGAACCCGCCGCCGATCAGCGCCAGCGCCGTCCGGATCCAGGCGAGGAAGGTGCGCTCATTGGCCAGCGAGAACCGGTAGTCGGGGGTGTCCCCCTCGTCGTGGATGCGCTGCGGCGCGAACCACAGCCGCAGGATCCGTATGCGTTCGTTCATGGGGAGACCGTGCGGAAGCCGGCGTTGGCCATGGACGAGTCGGGGGTGTTCGAGGTTCGGGCCGCGTTGCGGTAGCGGTTGCAGTAGCTGTCGTGGCAGAGGAAGGACCCGCCTCGCATGACCCTCGGCGCATCGGGCATCGGGCCGGCCGGGCCGGTGGGATCGTGCACGGTCCCTGCCGCGAAGTCCCGGGAGTAGGTGTCCACGGCCCACGCGTCGGCGCACCATTCCCAGACGTTGCCGACGGCCTGCCAGAGTCCGTAGGCGTTGGGGGCGTAGGTGCGCACGGGGGCCGTGGTGAGGAAGCCGTCGTCCATCGTGTTCTCCGCGGGGAAGGCGCCCTGCCAGATGTTCAGCCGCCAGCCGGAGCGTTCGCCCTCCTGCGCGCCGAGGTCGTCGCCCCAGGGGTAGCGCCTGCCGTCGAGTCCGCCGCGCGCGGCGGCCTCCCACTGGGCTTCGGTGGGCAGGGCGCGGCCGGCCCAGGCGCAGTAGGCCTGGGCGTCGTTCCAGGAGATGTGGACCGCGGGGTGCTCGTCCAGCCCCTCGATCGACGATCCTGGGCCGCCCGGGTGGCGCCAGTCCGCGCCCCGGACGCCGCGCCACCACGGGGTCTGCGGCGGCTGTCCGAGGATGTCGCGGGGGTCGGCGGCGAGTGCGAGGTGGAAGACGGCGGAGAAGCCGAAGGTCTCCGCTTCGGTGCGGTACCCGGTCGCGGCCGCGAACTTCGCCCAGTCGGCGTTGGTGACGCTGGTCGTGTCGATGGCGAAGGCGGTGAGGGACACCGGGTGGACCGGGGTCTCGCCGTCGGCCGGTGCGCCGTCGCCGTGGGCGTCGCCCATCCGGAAGGTCTGCGCGGGGATGTGTGCCTGCGGGACGGTGTGCGCGGACGGCCGCGCCGGCTTCGGGTGCCCGGCCGGGGGCGCGGGGACGGACGGGGGCGGGGGGACGGCGGGCCCGGTGGCGCGCTGGCGGGCGCAGCAGCTGGTGCGGTGCTCGGGTCGGTCCATGGTGCTTCCTTGCGGGGTGTGGGCCGCGACCGTGCCCGGGCCGGGTGGGCGGCTCGGGCACGGTCGCGGCCCGGAAGGGGCGGTCAGCGCTTGAACGCGGCCAGGAGGGGGGCGGGGTCGTACACGGCTGCGTCCGGCGTGTACTCGTCGTCGAGCAGCAGGCGCAGGTAGCGTCCGGCGCTGCTGAGGTACTCGCTGCCGGAGGTCGCGGCCGCGTCGACGACCTGCCGGTACGGGCGCACCCGGTCGAGGTCGAGGTAGGTGAGGGCGTTGACCGCCTCCAGCCGGGCCCACGGGGTGCTCTCCGACGCCGCCACGCGGGCGAGGGCCCGGTAGGCGTCTTCGTCGCCGGTCAGTCGGGCGAGGGCCTCCGCGGCGTGGACGACGACGGACGGCTCGGGGTCGGCGAGGGCCGCGCGGAGCGGGGCCGCCGCGTCGGGGACACCGGGGGTGAGCCGGAGGATGCCGATGGCGGCCCAGCGGCGCACGGTCGCATCGTCGTCGCCGAGGGCGGTCAGCAGTTCCGGGAGGACGGAGCTGTCGCGCTCCAGCCCGCGGTCGGCGAGGTCGAGGATCCGCTCCAGGGGGTAGGCGCCGGGGGCGCGGCTCGCGTCCCAGCCGAGGAGCGGCGAGTCCTCGGGCAGGAAGCCGTTGTCGTGGCCGGCGAGGATGTGCTCGCGCAGCGCCTGCCGCAGCTGGGCCTCGACCTCGGCGAACTCGGGGCGTCCGGCCAGGTTCTCGACCTCGTCCGGGTCGGCGTCCACGTCGTACAGTTCGACCGGCTCGGCGGGCAGCCACCACCGCTCCTGCTCGGGGGTCAGCCGCCCGGCGGTGTGCTCCGCCTCCCAGGAGCGGAAGGCGGCCGCGTTCCAGGCGAAGGCCTGGTGCTGGATCACGGGGCGGTGCGGCGTGTAGGTGCGCAGGTAGCGGAAGCGGCGGCTGCGGACGGTGCGCACCAGGCTGAAGCGCTCGTCCATCCGGCCGCGTTCGCCGAACGCGAGCGCGGGCCCGGTCGGCCCGGTCGGTTCGGTCAGCGGCTGCTCCGCCATCTGCGGGGGGACGGGGAGGCCGGCGAGGGCGAGCAGGGTCGGGGCGACGGACAGCGTCGAGACCGGCTCGGGGTGGCGGGATCCGGCGGGTGCCAGCCGCCCGGCGAGCCGGGGCGGGGCGGACACCAGCAGCGGCACGTGCAGGCCCTCGTCGTAGAGGTAGCGCTTGCTCCTCGGGGTGACGCCGCCGTGGTCGGAGGTGAGGAGCACGACGGTGTCCTCGGCGAGGCCGTCCTCGGCCAGTTGGCCGAGCAGGCCGGCGACGAACGTGTCCAGCCGGGCGACGGCGCTGTAGTAGCGGGAGAAGTCCGACCGGACCTCGGGGGTGTCCGGCAGGTAGCGGGGCAGGCGGATCGCTTCGAGCGGTACGGCGGGCGTCAGCGGCTCGCCGAACACCGCGGACGATCCGATCGCGCGCGCGAGCGGGGAGTTCGCGTCGAAGACCGACGACTCGTGCGTCGGGTCGTAGTTGAACACGGCGAGGAACGGTGCTCCGGCGGGCCGGTTTCGCCAGTGCGCCGTCCGGGAGGACTCGTCCCAGATCGCGTTCGCGTCCACGTCGAGGTTGTAGTCGGTCTTCGCGTTGTTGGTGCAGTAGTACCCGGCGTCGCGGAAGATCTCGGGGTAGGTCGCCATCCAGTCCGGGCGGGCGGCGACGGCGCGCATCCGGTCGGCGGGCGAGTGGCTCTCGGGCGCGATGCCGGTGAGCAGGGCGAAGCGCGAGGGCGAGCACACCGGGGCCGGGGAGTAGGCGCGCTCGTAGAGCACCCCACGCGAGGCGACGGCATCGATGGCCGGCGTCACGGCGTGCGCGTCGCCGTAGCAGCCGAACCAGGGCGGGCAGTCCTCCGAGACGATCCAGAGGATGTTCGGCCGTTCCGCGACAGTTCCCATGACGAGCCTCCTATATCTACCGACTACTCGGTAGATATAGCAGGCCGGACGGGGATCGCGCTACGGCGCCGCCCGAAGGTGCCGGGTGGCCTGCTCGAAAGTGTCGAGCAGGTCCATCGCGGGCCGGTGGAGCGCCTGGAGCTGCAGGCCGTCCATCAGGGCGATCAGTGACGCGGCGGCGGCCCCGGGGTCGACGCCGGCGGCGATCCGGCCCTGCTCCGCCTCCGAGCGCAGCTGTTCGGCGAAGTGGGCGTGCATGGTCTCGTACCGGCGGAGGAAGTACTCGTGGGCCGGATGCTCCGGATCGGTCGCCTCCGCGGCCAGGGTGACGAAGAGCCGCATGAAGCCGGGGTCGTCGCGGTTGCGCCGCAGCACGAAGCGGCAGGCCCCGAGCACACCCTCCGCCTCGATCGCCTCGTCGAGCTTGGCCTGGGTGAGCGCGTTGCGCTGCTCCAGCGTCGTCAGCAGGAGCTGTTCCTTGGTGGGGAAGTAGTGCAGCAGGCCCTGGATGGTCAGGCCGACCTCGTCGGCGACGGCCTTGAGGGAGCCCTGCCGGTAGCCCTGCTGGCCGAAGACGGCGATGGCCGCCTCGACGATCTGGGCCCGGCGGCGTTCCGGCGAGGTGCGCGGCGCACGCGTCCTCGGGTGAGCGGTGGGTGCGACATCCGTCATGCCTGAATCGTAGTGCCGCACCCATTGTGTTACCTACCGAGTGCTCGGTATATATACCGGACGCCCTCGGGCCGATGAGGGCAAAGCGGGAGAAAGGTCGCATCGTCGTGGACTACGAGAGATCCATCGCTCCAATGGACGTGCCAGTCGGCGGACCGGCCGGCCTCACCGCCGCCGAGGCGTCCGGCGCGGACCGCGAGCACCACCCCGGAAAGCTCGTCTCGGCGGGATTCCAGGCCTCGCTGTTCCTCGCGTTCCTCGGCGTGTGGACCGCCCTGCTGCCCGCGACCAGCATCACCCTGGCGCTGCGGGTGAACCAGATCGACCCCGACGGGAAGGCGGCCAGCCTCTCGCTCGTGCTCGGCGTCGGCGCGTTCGTCGCCCTCGTCGGGCAGAACCTGTTCGGAGCGCTGAGCGACCGCACCACCAGCCGGTTCGGGATGCGCAAGCCCTGGATCGCCTCCGGCATGGTCACCGGCGCCGCCAGCCTGCTGCTCCTCGCCTCGGCCGACAGCATCCCGCTGCTCGTGCTCGCCTGGGCGCTGACGCAGCTGACCTTCAACGCACTGATCGCCGGCCTCAACCCGGTCATCCCCGACCAGGTGCCGAAGCGTCAACTCGGCCGCGTCTCAGGGCTGATGGGCATCACCCAGGTGCTCGCCGGGGTCGGCGGCGCTTTCCTCGCGCAGCTGTTCCTGCCCAACCTGACGGCCGCCATGCTGATCCCCGGACTGTTCATGCTGGTCTTCGTGACGGTGTTCCTGCGCGTCCTGAAGGACCGCCGGGCCAAGCGCGAGGACCTGCCGCCGTTCAGCCTGCTGACCTTGCTCAAGGCGTTCTGGACGAGCCCGCGCGAAGCCCCCGACTTCGCGCTGGCCTGGATCTCCCGGCTGATGGTCATGTTCGGCAACATGACGCTGGCGAACTACCAACTGTTCTTCCTGCTCGACCGGTTCGGCTACACCGAGGACAACGTCGGCCCTGCGGTACTGCTCCTCACGGTTATCAACGCGGTCACGGCGATCCCCACCAGCATCGTCTTCGGGCGGATCTCCGACCGCCTGGGCCGCCGGAAGATCTTCGTGCTGGTCTCCGCGATCGTCCTCTCGGTCGCCCACATCGTCGCCGGCTTCGCGCCGAACTTCGCGACCTTCGTCGCCTCCTCGGTGATCGCCGGCTTCGCGATGGGCGCCTATCTGTCGGTCGACCAGGCGCTGGTCGCGGAGGTGCTGCCCTCCCGTACGGACGTGGCCAAGGACATGGCCGTGCTGCACCTCGCGAACGTGCTGCCCCAGACGCTGGTGCCGGTCACCGCGCCCCTGTTCCTGATGATCGGCGGCGGGTCGAGCAACTACCCCGCCCTGTTCCTCGGCGGCGCCGTCATCGCCATCGTCGGCGCCGTCGCGAACCAGTTCATCCGATCCGTCCGCTGAGCCGGCACCGGACGGAACCACCACAACCCTCCAGAGAACGGAAGCGGAATCCATGACCGACACCACCACCCGGGCGGCCGCGGTGCCCGACCAGGTGCGCGATCTCACCCTGGCCGAGAAGGCCTCGCTGACCAGCGGCGCGAGCTTCTGGCGCACCAAGGCCGTCGAGCGCCACGGCATACCCTTGATCATGCTCACCGACGGCCCGCACGGCCTGCGCAAGCAGCGGGAGGGAGGCGACCACCTCGGCCTCGGCGGGAGCGTCCCGGCCACCTGCTTCCCGCCCGCCGTCGGCCTCGGATCCTCCTGGGACGCCGACCTCGCCCGCCGGGTCGGTGAGGCGCTCGGCACCGAGGCGGCGATCGAGGACGTCGCGGTGCTGCTCGGCCCCGGCATCAACATCAAGCGCTCGCCGCTGTGCGGCCGCAACTTCGAGTACCTCTCCGAGGACCCGGTCGTCTCCGGCGTGCTCGGAGCCGCACTGGTCAAGGGCATCCAGTCCAAGGGAGTGGGGGCCTCGCTCAAGCACTACGCCGCCAACAACCAGGAGGACGACCGGCTGCGCGCGTCGAGCGACGTCGACCCGCGCCCACTGCGCGAGATCTACCTGCGCGGCTTCCAGCGCGTGGTCCAGGACGCGCAGCCGTGGACGGTGATGTGCTCGTACAACCGCATCAACGGCGTGTACGCCTCCGAGGACCCCTGGCTGCTCACCAGCGTGCTGCGCGACGAGTGGGGCTTCCGGGGCCTGGTGGTGTCGGACTGGGGCGCGGTCGACGACCGCGTCAAGGCCGTCGCGGCGGGCCTGGATCTCGAAATGCCCTCGTCGAACGGCGTGACGGACGCCCTGATCGTCGCCGCGGTCGAAGACGGGACGCTCGACGAGAGCGTGGTCGACACCGCCGCGGGACGTGTCGTCGACCTCGTCCGCAAGGCGCGGGCGGGCGCGGGCGCCGTCGAGGGGCCGCTCGACGTCGACGCGCACCACGCCCTGGCCCGTGAGGCGGCCGGCCGCTCGATCGTGCTGCTCAAGAACGACGGAGCGCTGCTGCCGCTGGCCAGGGACACCCGCATCGCCGTCATCGGCGAGTTCGCCGGGAAGCCGCGCTACCAGGGCGCCGGCTCGTCGCTGATCAATCCGACCCGCCTGGACAACGCGCTCGACGAGATCCGCGCGCTCTCCACCGGCACCGTGCTCCACGCCCAGGGCTTCGCGAGCGCGCTCGGGACGACGGACGACGAGGCCGCGTCGCTGCGGGAGGAGGCGGTGGCCACGGCGGCCGGCGCCGACGTCGTCGTCCTCTTCCTGGGGCTTCCGGCGCGGCTGGAGTCCGAAGGGTACGACCGCGAGGACATCGAGCTTCCCGCCGTTCAGATCGAACTGCTCGACGCCGTGCTCGACGCCAACCCGAATACGGCGGTCGTCCTCTCCAACGGTGGCGTCGTGGCGCTGCCGTTCGCCGACCGGGTGCCGGCGATCCTCGAAGGCTGGCTGCTGGGCCAGGCCGGCGGTGGCGCGACCGCCGACGTCCTGTTCGGCGAGGTCAACCCGTCGGGCAAGCTCACCGAGACGATCCCGCTCCGGCTGGAGGACACCCCCGCCTTCCTGGACTTCCCCGGTGAGTTCTCGCGCGTGCGGTACGGCGAGGGCCTGTTCGTCGGGTACCGCTGGTACGACGCGCGCCGGATGGCGGTGGCGTTCCCGTTCGGCCACGGCCTGTCGTACACCACCTTCGCGTACGGGGCCGCCTCCGCCGCAGTCAACGCCGCGGGCGACATCGACGTGACGGTGACGGTCACCAACACCGGCGACAGGGAGGGCCGCGAGGTCGTGCAGGTCTACACCGCACTTCCCGGTGGCGGCGTGCAGCGTCCGGTACGGGAGCTGAAGGCGTTCGCCTCGGTGAACCTCGCGCCGGGCGAGGCACGCGAGATCACCTTGACGGTGCGCCGCGAGGACCTCGCGTACTGGGACGTCCGCGCGGACCGCTGGGTCGTGGAGGGCGGCGCCTACGCCGTCGACGTCGCCGCCTCCAGCCGCGACATCCGCTCGACCACCACCGTCGAGGTCGCCGGCGACCGGCTCGTCCTGCCGCTGTCGCGGACGTCGACCCTCGGTGAGGCCCTGGGGCACCCCGTCGCCGGTCCGGTCCTCCAAGCCGCGCTCGACCAGATGCTCGGCAGCGCGGACGCTGCCGCGTCGGTCATGCCCGAGGGCGTCGACCTCTCCAAGATGCTGGAGTCTTTCCCCATCGGCCGCCTCGGCATGCTGGCCGCACTGGGCGACGGGGACGGTGGTGAAGGCGGAGGCGGAGGCGATCTGGCGGACCGGATCGACGGTCTCATCGCCATCGCCAACGCCCCCGGGCAGCACGACGTGAGCTGAACCACGCGCCTCCCGGGCTTCCTCCCCCCGGCGACCCTGAAGAGGCGCCGAGCGTCATACTGAGGGACGCGGGCTGCCCTGCGGCCCGCGTCCGGCCCGGTACTGCGGGGCGGATGCCCTCACGCCACAGGCCGAGGGCCCGTCCAGGTGTCCTTGGTCTCGCGCCGGGTCGGCTCCTTCTGCGGGCAGAAGCCAGGCATGCGCCCGCAGCGGTCGCCGTAGCCGTGCCGGTACTTGGGTCGCAGCCGGCCGCACTTGACCCAGGCGACGCCGCGGTTGAAGTCGACGTCCTTGCGCTGGAACCCGAGCACCTCTCCCTGCGGCAGGCCGTGCCCAGGGCAAGCTACGTGCCGAACGGCATGGTGGATGCCAGGTTCGATCCGAAAGCACTACACCGTGACCCTGACCATCGGTACGGTAGCGATCCGTAGTGGCTTCAACACGGCATCGGGGGCCAGCGTGGGGGGCAGTGGCATCACGTTCGGCAAGTTCATCGCGCTCCGTCGCGCCGAGATGGAGTGGACCCAGCTCCGTCTCGCCGCCGAGCTCGACCGCAGCGAGGTCTGGATGTCGCTGGTCGAACGGGACTTGCAACCACCACGGTGTCCGAGCCCGACCGCCTGGGCATCCGCGGAGATCTGTACGCCACTGCGGCCTACACCGCCGCGAAGACCGGAGACCGCGCCTACGCGCACTCGCTGATCCGGGAGGCCGCCGACAGCGCCGCAGCCGCCAGCCGGGCCTCCGGCCTGATGGACGGCGTCCAGGGCGTCGCCCTGCACGAGTTGTCGGTGCACTACGAGCTCGGCGACGCCGGGCGGGCGATCGAACTG
Organism: Kitasatospora sp. NPDC059462; assembly: GCF_042749955.1. Lineage (NCBI taxonomy): Bacteria > Bacillati > Actinomycetota > Actinomycetes > Kitasatosporales > Streptomycetaceae > Kitasatospora > Kitasatospora sp. NPDC059462. The sequence goes on from NZ_JBHYUU010000016.1 coordinate 63,737, forward strand.
GCCTCCACCATCGACCCCACCGCGCTGCCGACCGCCGAACGTCAAGCGCGCTTCTTCACCGACGTGGCCCGCGCGTTCGACCAGTGGGGCAAGCCCGAACAGTGCTACCGGGCTCTGTTGGCCGCCGAGGAGGCGGCCCCGCAGGAAGTCCGCCGGGGTGCCGTCCGCAGCCTCGCCAGCACCCTGCTGCGGCACGACCGCAAGCTGCCCGGAGTCCGGGACTTCGCCGCCCGCGCGGGCGTGCAGATCATCTGACCCGTAGCCGGACTACGGGCCGTAGTCCGGCTACGGATCCGGCCTTTCGCCCGGCAGTTCACTGGGAACGTCCACCCCTCCCCCGCTGCCGAAGGCCCTCCCATGCCAACGCCCAGCACCTCCCCGCCGCCCGCCGACCGGCGGCACGCCGCCCCGGCGGACCGCGACCGGCTCGGCACCTTCGTCACCGCCTCCTGGGCCGCCCTGCACTTGCCCGTGCTCGCCCTGCTCGGCCTCGCTGTCCACGACCACCCCTCCGAGGCCAGCCCCCGGATGGCGGCGACCGTGCCGGACCTGCCTGCCGACTGAGGCCCCGGGGCCGCCGCACCGGCCCCGCCCCCTTCTTCTCTTCCACTCGCTCGTCCGAGAGGAGATCCAGCCATGCACCGGCTGACCGACGCGCCCACCCTCCACACCGAGCTGGAGCGCATCGACTACCGCACCACGCCCGCGTACTACTTCGACATCGAGCAGGTCACCGACCCGGTCGTGCTGGAGCTGCTGAACTGCTGCCCGACCGTGTTCGGCCTCAAGAAGGCCATCACCGACCTGCTGGCCGGCAACCTGGACATCCCGCTGCCGGACGCGACCGGGACCATCGAGCCCGGCGCCACCGTTCGGGGCCGCGTGATCGTGGCACCCGGAGCCGTCATCACCGAAGGCGCGTTCGTCACCGGCCCGGTGCTGGTCTGCCCCGGCGCGGTGATCGAGGCTGGCGCCCGGGTGCGCGACAACACCGTCGTCGGCCCTGGCTGCCAGATCGGCTTCGGAGCCGAGGTCACCCGCTCCCTGCTGACCGGCGGCGTCTTCATGAAGCACACCAGCTTCGTCGGGGACTCCGTGCTCGGCCTCGGCGTCAACATCGGCGCGTTCGTGTCCACCACCGGCCTGCGGGTCACCTCCGGACCGGTCACCGAACCGGCCACCGAAGAGGTCTGCGCCCACCTCGACGGCCGCCGCATCGCCACCGGCCAGACGAAGTTCGGCGCGGTGATCGGCGACGGCGTGATCGTTCCCGCCGGCACCGTGCTCCAGCCCGCCACCCTGATCGGCGCACACACCCTGCTCTATCCGAAGACCCAGGTCGGAGGCTTCTTCCCGGCCGGAAGCCAGGGAAGGTGACCATGCCCACCACCGACACCACCACCATGACCGACCAGCGGGCCGTACGGATCACCGGGGGCCACCGCCTCACCGGCACCGCCACCGTCCAGGGCAGCAAGAACATCGCCCTGCACCTGTACGCCGCCGCGATCCTCGCCGACGACCCGCTCACCCTGACCGGTGCGCCCGAGATCCTGGACACCCTGGTCGTCGCCGACATCCTGCACCGCACCGGCACCCGCGCAACCGTGACCGACGACGAGTTCGCCACCCGACCGGCCGATTCCTACTTCCCGGTCATCCCGGACGACCTCGGACGGCGCATCCGCACCACCCCGGTGATGGGCGGCGCTCTGCTGGCCCGCACCGGCAAGGTCACTTTCCCCACCCCCGGCGGGGACGCCTTCTGCGCCCGCTACATCGACCGGCACCTGGCCGCGATGGAAGCCGCCGGGGCCGAGGTCGAGGTGAACCGGGGCCGGGTGCGGGCCCGCTTCACCGGTAAGCGGCTGCCGTTCATCACCGACGCCGAGACCCGCTCGTGGGGGCCGAGCCTGGGCGCGACGGTCACCGCGATGCTGCTGGCCGCCCGCACCCCGGGCACCTCCGCGATCCTCAACCCCAGCGTGGAGCCCGAGGTCACCCACACCGCCGCCCTGCTCTCGCAGGCCGGCGTCGGCATCGAGTGGCGGGGCAGGAAGGCCCTGAACGTCACCGGCACCGACCGCATCCGGGGCGGGGTGTTCACCGTGCCGCCGGACCGGTTGGAGGCCGCCACCCTCGCGCTGGCCGCCGCCATCACCGGCGGCACCGTCCACCTGGACGGCTTCCCGCCGGCCGCGTTCCCGGACGGGCTGGTGTCGGTGTTCGCCGATGCCGGAGTCCAGCTCGACCCGCTGGACGGCGGCACGGTCGTCAGCACCCCGGCCGGGCCTCGGCCGGTGCAGATGGCCACCGGCCCGCACCCGAGCTTTCCGACCGACGTGCAGCCGCAGCTGACCGCCTTCCTCACCCAGGCCGAGGGCACCTCCCGCATCGACGAGCGGATCTACACCCAGCGCGACACCCACCTGCTGGCCTTGGCAGCGTTCGGCGCGGCCGTCAACGCGACCGGCTCGGTCATCACCGTCCGGGGACGGTCCGCCCTCACCGGCGCCGGCGTGGCCGGGGAGGACATCCGGGCGGTGACCGCTCTCGTGATCGCCGCGCTGGCCGCCGAGGGCACCTCTACGATCCGAGGGATGTACCACCTGCGGCGCGGATACGGCAGCCTGCTGCCGAAGTTGGCCGCGCTCGGTGCCGACCTGACGATCGACCAGGAGTAGCCGTGACCAACACCGTGCCGTGGAAGCCGAACGCGCTCGCCGACCTGCGCGAGTGCCTGGACCTGATGACCGCTGACGGCACCGTGCCCGGCGGAGTCATCGCCCACGGCACCTTCGACACCGAGCCCGGCTACCTGGCCTCCGGCGTCGTCGCCCCCGAGTGCGGCGACGCCCGGCCGGGGCCGGACACGGTGTACGACGTGGCCTCGCTGACCAAGGTCCTGGCCACCTGGCCGCTGGTCGGCGCTTCCCTCATGGACGGCTTCACCCTGGACACCCCGATCCGCGAACTGCTGCCCGACATCGCGGCCGACGCCCCCGGCGGCCGGGTCACACCCCGGCAGATCCTCGCCCATACCTCCGGCCTGCGGGCCGACACCCGCCTCGACCAGTACCGCAACCGCCCCGAACCGCTGGCCGAACTGATCTGCGGAGAGCCGCTGATCGCCGACCCCGGAGCCGGACACCGCTACATCAACCGCGGCTTCATCCTCCTCGGCCTGGCCCTGGCCCACTACCGCTGCCGGCGCCTGGACGAGCTGGCGGCCGAGCTCTGGCAGGACCTCGGAATGACCAGCACGACGTACGGACCGGTGCCCCGCTCCGCCCGGGTCGCCCCGACCGAGCAGCGCCTGACCGGCGGGCCCCGGCTGTGGGGCATGCCGCACGACGACAACGCCGCCCTGCTCGGCGGCGTCGCCGGCCACGCCGGGGTGTTCACCACCCCGGCCGACCTCGCCACTTTCGCCACCCACCTGCTGACCCCGCACGCCACCGGCGGGCCCCTGGGCCGCTGGCTCACCCACAGCATGCAGCCGCAGGCCGCCATCGAGCCGGGCCTCGACCGTGGCCTGGCCTGGATCCTCGCCGACCAGGGCAGGGTCGCCTACCACCACGGCTTCACCGGCACGAGCCTCTACCTCGCCCCGCACACCGGCCGCTACCTGGCTATCTGCACCAACGCCGTCTACCACCACCAGGACAACCGCACCCGCCTCGCCCCGCTGCGGACCCTTGCCCTGAAGGCGATCACCGACGAACCCTAGGAGGGCCACCCGTGCCCAGCACCACGCTCGCGTCCCTCACCACCCTGCGGCTCGGTGGCCCGGCCAGCGACGTCCTGCAGGTCGCCGACCCCGACGACTGGTTCGAACTGGTCCGTACGATCGGCGACCGGCAGGAGGACGCGCCCCTCACCCTCGGTCACGGCAGCAACGTCATCGCCTCCGACACCGGCCATGAGGGCACCGTCGCCGTGATGAACACCCGGGGCATCACCGTGAAGCGGGTGGACGACGACACGGTGGCCGCGACCGTCCAGGCCGGCCACCCGCTCGCCGACCTCGTCCAGTGGGCCGCAGCCGAATGCCTCGCCGGAATCGAGTGCCTGGCCGGCATACCCGGCACTGTCGGGGCCGCCCCCGTCCAGAATGCCGGAGCCTACGGCCAGCAGGTCTCCGACACCCTCGACCACCTCACCGCCTGGGACTGGGACATGGGCCGCCTGCGGACCCTGCCCGCCCAGGCATGCCGCCTCCGCCACCGCGACAGCCGCTTCAAGAACGACCCCGGCCGCTGGACCATCCTCACCGCGACGTTCCACCTCACCCGCTCACCGGCTGCCCCGATCACCTACCGGCCGCTCGCCGACGAACTCGGCGTCCACGTCGGAGCCCGACCGCCCGTGGCCGAGGTGGCCACCGCCGTCCTCGCCAACCGTCACCGCCGCGGACTCCTCCTCGACCCCCACGGACCCGACGCCCGCCAGGCCGGATCGGTCTTCCTCAACCCACCCGTCACCGCCACCCAGGCCGCCCGCCTGTCCGCTGCCGGCTGTCCCACCCACACCGACAGCGACGGACGGCTGCGGGCCAGCGCCGGCTGGCTGCTGGAGCACACCGGCTACCGCCCCGGCCACAAGGTCGCCGACGGCATCCGCTGCTCGGAACACCGCACCCTCACCCTCACCGCCCACGACGGAGCAACCGCAACTGGCTTCGCCCAGACTCTCGCCGAACTCTCCGCACAGGTCGAGATCGCAACCGGGATCACCCTCCAGCCCGAGCCGATACTGGTCGGGGCCTGGGCATAAGAAGCCCTGCGGGAACCAAGACCTCCATGAGCGTGATCGAGGACCGGTTCGGCCAGACCCTCACACTGGTCGGCGCGCCAGACCGGTCCATGCTCCCCGGGTCAGCGCCAGGGGCACGGACCTAGGACAAGGACCTGGCCGCAGCGGTTGCGGCGTGAGCGCGGCACCGGAAAGCCGAAGAGTCCTGACTCGCCCGCCGCCCGATGTCCGGGCCGTCCCACGTCTGGTCCTCATCATCGGCCCGCACGCCGCCCGCCGGATCGGCCCCGAGCTGCTGGCCGCGCTCAGCTTTCCCCGGCTGGCCCCGTAGCCAGGCTCCGCTCCCTCACTCTCTCCCTCTGCTCGACTTCATCGCGAGGAGCTTCGCCATGCCCAATTCCCTGCCCGACAAGCCGAACCTCACCGAGGCCGAGGTCCTGCTGCTGCGCCAAGTGGCCGGAGGTCACCTGCACGCGGCGGTCAGCCACGCCACCGGCATCCCCGAGACGAAGGTCGGCGCCGCCGTCACGGCACTGACGGCCAAGCTCGGAACGCCGCACCGCCACCACGCCGCCGCGCTCGGCGTCGGCTGGGGATGGGTGCGGACCGAGAACGTCCCGGTCCTCAACCCCAGCAGCCTGCCGCTGCCCCGCCGCCACCGAGAGGTCCTCACCGCCCTCGTCGCCGGCGAAGACCCGAAGGCGACCGCGAAGCGCCTCCACCTGACGGAGGGCACCGTCCGCACCTACGTCCAGGACATCCTCCGCACCCTGGGAGTCCGCTCCCGGCCGCAGGCCACCGCCCGCGCCCTCCTGACCGGCCTCATACCGCTGAGCGCGCTCGGCGACGGCTGGCCCACCAGGCTCGGCCGCCCCGGTGGCCGGACCGCGCAGCCGACCGGGACGAGCTGATGCCGCCGCACCGCAGCCGGTTCCTCGCAGCCCTGCTCGCCGGGGCGGCCTGCCTGCTGCTGGCACTGGCCGGCGGGGCGGCGACGGCAGCGGCGGCGCTGCACCACGAGCTTCCGGCGGACGGGCCCGTGGTGCTGGCGGGCACCGCCTACGCCCTGGGCCTGGTCCTGCTGCTGGCGGCCCGCCTGCTGATGGACGTCGGCGTCGCCGAGCGGCCGCGCGGACTCCGCACGCTTCTCGGCGCCACCGGACAGGTCCTTCCGAACGGCCGCGCGTGCGCGTGCGGGCCTGGTCCGGAGGCATGACGAACCTCCTGATCCGTGCCGCCGACGGTCCTCTGCCGCGTCGCGTCCTCGGTTGGGCCTGCCCGCACTGCGGCGAGCGCCTCGCCCTGACCTGGGACCAGCAGCAGGCGCTGGCACTCGTCGCCGGCGGGGTGTCCGCCTACGGGATCGCCCGCCGGCTCGGACTCGGCGCCGCGACCCCGAACGCGACCGCCGCCGACGAGCTGGTGGCCCGGGCCCTGGACAACCTGGGAGCGGCCACCCGCGCCCAGGCCGTCGACATCGCCTACCGGGCCATGCTTCTGCCCGCTCCCGTCCCGCCCAGGTTCCTGAACCGCGACCTGACCGAGGACGAGCGCGAGATCGCGCGCCGCCTCGTCCTCGGCCACACCGTCACCGAGACCGCCGAACTCCTCGGGCTCACACGCGGAAAGATCACCTACGCCCTCGGCCGACTCGCCATGGAGCTGGAGATCCCCGAAGGCCCGGGCCGCACTGTCATGACCGTCCACCGCCTGCACGGCGCCCGACTGCTACCCGACGACCACCCCTGCCGATGCCTCCACACCGCCGACCCGGCCGCCGAGCCCTGGATGCGAGGTATCCCCTGCCCCTCCTGCCACGTGCGACCCGTGCTGACCATCGCCGAGCACACCGTTCTCGGCCTGCTCGCCGCCGGCAGGACCGACCAGGAGATCGGCGAGCACTTCGGCACCACCAGGACCGGCGGAACCCGCCGGGCCGTGAAGGCACTCCGGGCCCTGGGCGCGGCCACCCGCGTCCAGGCCGTCGACATAGGCTGCCGGACCCGTCTCCTCGCCCCGCCGACGGACCCACGTGACCCTCGGGCGCTGGTCAGGCCGTGGGACCTGGACGTCATGGGGGAACTTGTCCGCGGCTGCACGCTCGCGGACCTCGCCGAGCACGGCGGCCCGAGCCACCGCGCCCTCAAGTCACAGATGACCCGGTTCTACGCGCGACTGGGCGCGAACGCGGCCTCCTCACCCGGTCTGGCCGCCTACATGCTGCACGCCCTGAGCCTCCTGCCGCGCGAGCACCCGTGCCAGTGCGGCGCTCCCCCTCACGCCACCGCCGGCCAGGACCGATAGGCCCGTGACCCGGACACCTGATCCGCACGACGACCCGCCCTGAGCGGGGGCTCAGCCGACCGTGACCAGTCCACCCAGGTCCATACCGACGGCCTTCCCGGCGCGCAGGGCCGCCCTGGCGCGGGCCGCGCCGCTGCGGGTGGCCGCCTCACCCCCGCCGACGGCGACCGTTCGTGTGCCGAGGCCCGCGCAGGGGCGGCAGATGCCCGCCTGGGGCACCGGGTCGTGGCACTTGGCGCACTCCGCGTACCGGGCCGCTGCGGGCCGCACAGCATGCTGGACGGGCGGCATCTTCCGTTCCAGGCGGTAGCGGAGCACCGCGACCGCCGAATGCACCGGGGCGGGCAGGCCCGGCAGCAGGGCCTGGGCGAGGTCGGCCTGGGTCGCGCCGCGCTCCAGCCACCGCGCGACGAGGGGTGCGAGGTCCTCGGCTTCGGCCTGGCCGAGCCGCAGGCACGGCTCGGGGCGGATCACCCGGAACAGCGTGGCGACCGCCTCACGGACCTGCTCGTCCGGCACCGCCACGAGCTGCTCGCCGCTCTCCTCCTCGGAGTCTTCCTCCCGCCCTCCCGTCCTCGCCTGCGGCTCGTCGGCGACGACCGGCTCGCCGGCCTGCTCGGCGGGGAGGGAGGGTTCTTTCACCAGGTCCTTTACAAGGGCGTCAGCACCACCGGTGGTCGCTTCACCGGAGACCGGACGGGTGGCACTCGGCAGCACCGTGAGCTGCGGGGTGTCGTAGACGTGGGTCTCGGTGATGATCGTGCCGTCCGGCATGCGGATCTTCTCGACCTTGTAGAAGCCCGCCTCGGCCAGTTCCTTCAGGGCCTTGCGGATCGCACCTCGGCCCTGGGGGGCTGGTGTCGGCCATGTGCCGGCCGTCCTCTCGCCAGCCGTCGGGGCGGGAGAGGAGGTCCGCGAGCAGGCCGCGGGCGGTGTAGGAGAGCCGTCGGTACTGCAGGACGGCGTTGGGCAGCACGGTGAAGTTGCGCGCGTGGGCGCTACGATGGATTCGCATCGGGAGTGGTAGCTCCTGTTGCCGGACCCCGGAGCGTTGGCGCGCTGCCGGGGTCGCCTATTTTCGATTGGACTACGGAACGTAGCACACGCACGGCCGGAAGATCCAAGGACCGCGAGCGATCGCGATCACACTCTGCATCCAATGCCTGCAGTGACATTGACGCATCGACACTCCCCCCCAGGGGGTGGGCCGCCACCTGTCGGTGGCGGCCTCGGCGCCTGTCAGGCCAGGTTCCACACCGTGCCGGCGAGCAGACCGTCGAAGCCGAGTCCGCGGTACATCTGCTCGAACGACTCCCACTCCTGCTCGACCCAGCCGATGCCCCTGGCCTCGGTGACATCGGCGGTGTCGAGGTCGTGCTCGCGCCATTCGTGGGTGCAGCGGCAGCGGACGAAGACGAGGTCGGGCTGGACGTGGATCAGGAGCCAGTCGCGTTCCGCGTCACACATGGCGCAGGTGATGGTGGTGCCGCGGGGGTTGAGGGGTGCGGGGTGGGGGACGGCGAGGACGATGTTGTGGCCGGCGTCGGCGGGGTTGGTCAAGTTCGGTGCCCTTCGTGTCGGTTGCAAGGACCACACGACGTCCGGCGGGCCGGGATGCTCCCCGACGACGGGAGAAGACATCGAACCGACACCAAACCCCCTGCGGCTGTCGCTCCCGGTCGTGGGGCGGCGGCCGTCGGGTGTGCCGGCTATCGGCGGTCTGTGGCCTGCAGTTGGGCTACGGCCTGGCGGGCGAGGTCGGTCGGGTTGGGGTGGTGGCGCAGTCGCTGGGTGACCAGGGCTTGGACTGCGTCTTCCCAGGAGAGGGCGGGGTGGTCGGTGTGGAGGTGGGCGAGGTCGGCCGGGCCGATGTCGGTTACCTGGTCGGTGTCGAGGCGGTCCCAGACCGCCTGGACGAGTCCGGCCATGGGGAACATGGCGTCGATCGCCTCACCGACGGCCCCGACGACGATTCGGTTCAGACGTTCTTGGGCGGTGGCGCGCAGCTGGCTGTCGGGTGGGACGACCTTTCCGGCTGCGTCGTGGCGGGCGAGTCCTTCCTGGATGTAGGCGATGAGCTCGGGGGAGGAGAAGGCGTTGAGCTCGACGCGCTGGTAGCGCCACTTGGTCGGCTCGCCGTTCGGGCGCCAGGCGATGGGCTCGCCGGTGAACCACGTGTGGGCGGTGTCGGTGAGGTGGGGCAGGATGCGGGCGGGCAGGGCGGCGTCGCGGGTGTCGGGCTCGGCCTCCAGGCCCTTGGCGAGGGCGTCGTCGACGCTCAGGCCGAGGTCGATGACCTTGACGCGGTGGTCGGGCATGCGGGCGGTCTCCTCTCCGAGGGTGCGGGCGATGTTGTAGCCGTAGGGGTCGGCGTCGTGGAGGACGAAGATCTGCACGTCGCCGGGGGGCATCTTGGCGAGTAGTTCGCGGCACGCCTCGGTGCCGTAGCCCTCGTTGGTGATGACGGCCATGTCGTACCGCTCGGCGATGCCGGATTCCCGGACCGGCGGCCACAGGCCCGTCTTCTCGATGACGAGGATCTTGTTGTAGCTCCACTTCGGCGGGATGTACTGCTGGACCTCGCGGGTGCCCAGGCGCACGTCCATCAGCCCGGTGGGGTCGTGGGGGTGGTGGAGAGTTCCGCGGGGTTCGCGGTAGAGGCCCTGGATGGGCCCGTTCTCCCGTTCCCAGTCGGGGATCAGCTTCTGCTCGAGGTAGGGGGCCTTGAGCTTGGTGGCGGCGGGCAGGAGCTTCAGCGCGAGCGGGCGGATCTTGTAGAACAGGGTGTGGGAGGAGAACGACAGGCCTTCGCCACCTCGGGCCTGCGCGATGGCCTCGCGCATCACCGTGAACACCGCGTCCTTCACCGACACCCTGGGCGCAGGCCGCGTCGCGGTGTTGGCCTTGTACTCGCGCATCGCCGCCCGCTGCTCGCGCCGCTCAGCGCTCTGCTTGGACCGCTGGTCCTTGCGCAGCACGCGGGTCGCCGCAGTGAGGGCCTTCGCGCAGGCGTCGGCGACCTCGCGGGGGACGACGAGTACGGTCTTGCCCTTGTCGGTGAACTGCGGGACCGGACAGATGAGATGCACGATCGCGGCCCGCCGGAACTGGTTGCCCGCTCCGGGGGCGGCGTCGGCCTGGGCGAGGAACGAGCCCGCCCCGACGCTGGTGACGTGGTCGCCCACCAGGTGGGTGCCGGCCAGCGGGTCGCCGAAGGTCGCCGAGTAGTTCACCGCAAAGCCGACGGCGCCCGGGCGCTTCGTGCGGGCGATGGCGACCTCGATGCTCCACGGGACGCCGGCGGTGTCGGTCAGCTGCTTGCGCGCGAACCAGGCCTCCTCGACGCCGAACGCCTGGTCGAGGACCTGGGTGTAGTGGTCGCGGGACACCTGGCCGAGGTAGGAGGGCGTGGGCGGCTTGCTGTGCTGCTTCATGGCGGCCAGCAGCACCGGCACCTGCTCGGGGCTCTCCTTGAACCCGGACAGGTGCGTGACCTGGGGACCTGTTCGGCGACGCGCTTGGCCTTGGCCGAGCCGGTCAGGCCCGCGAAGGTGTTGGCGAACGCCCGAACCGTCCGGTCCGCGCCACCCTGTCGGTGTTCGCGGATGTGGGCGAAGACCAGCTTCGTCATCGCGGCATCGTCGTAGTGGTGTGCGCTGGTCGGGTCGGTGGGCAGGGGTTTGCGCCACCCCTGCTGGGCGGTGGGCTCGTAAATTCCGGCCGCCTCGCCGTCGCCGGCCTGAGCGTGGTCAACGAAGCGCGCGTGCGGGTTCACGAGGGCGAACTTTTGCAGCCAGCCGGCCGCCTTCTCGGCCGTCACCTGCGCGGCGGGCAGCGGCACGGTGACCGAGGTGCCGCTGGTGCGGCTGGTGGGGGCCTTCGTGTGGCGGGTGGAGACCTCTCCCGACGGGTCGGTGGAGACGGCGATCTCATGCCGCACTCCGAGTGCCTCGATGACCACCGGTGTGGTGACGCCGAGGGCGTGGGGGATGCCGAGCAGGGTCTTGAACGCGTTGCCCTGCATGCCGCGGGTGGGCGAGCGCAGGCTCTCCTTGTCGGAGACGTTGCGGCTGAAGTCCAGGATCCGCTCGACCACGCCGACCGGCATTCCCGGGCCGTTGTCCGTCACGCGCACACGCGCCACACCGTCGGCCCAGGACACCGCGAGGCCGATCTCCGGGCTCACGCGCGCGGACTCCGCCGCGTCCAGGGCGTTGTCGAGCAGTTCCTTGATCACGACGTCGCCGAACCTCTCCCGGGGCTGTCCGGTCTGGGACTGCAGGGCCCGCCAGTCCAGGAACTCCGCGGTGCGGGACGTCGAGAACACGGTGCGGTCGATAACCGGGATCGAACTCAAGAAGCTGTCTCCAGAGGTGGGGGGTGTCATGGCTATGGGTTGGGTGAGCCCGCCCCGGCGGCTCAGCGGCGGGGACTGGAGGGCGAAGCCCGGTTGACCAGCGGTGCGGGCTCGGTGGGCGGGTGGGCGAGGTGATCCCCAACCCGCCCATCGGTTGGTCACCGCGCGCGGCGCACCGCATCGGGTGCCGGCGGCGGAGTCACCACGGCGGCCTGCGTGGTGGTGCGGCTGGTGGCGGTGCGGCCGGGGATGCTCCGGGACACGGCCGCGCTGGTACGGCCACGGGGCGCCGGGGCCGGAAGGCCGGTGTCCCGGCGGATGCGCCAGGTCAGCACGGCAGCGGGTGAGTCGGCGCTGCCGAGTTCCCGGCGTCCGGCGGCCTGGGCGAGCAGGGTATGGGGGTCGTGGCCCGCTGCTTCGGCTTCGGCGAGGGTGGCGGCGAGCGCCGACCAGCCATCCTCGGCGAGCAGGCGGGTGGCCTGGTCGGCGGGCAGCGCGCGGCGGAGAGCTGCCTCCTGCCGGTACCGGACGTCGGCGGGCAGGTGCCGGCCTTCGAGGCCCAGGTGGGCGATCGGCTTGGCGGCGTGCCGGGCGTAGGCGGCGCGAAGGTGTACCGCTGCCGTGTGGGCGGCTTCGGCCTGGTGCTGGTGGCCTTGGGCGGCGTGCCACTTGGCGATCAGGATCGCGAGCAGGACGAGGCTGGTCAGGATCGTGGCTGCGGCGGTGCCGTCCTCGCCCCGGCCCGAGGTGGGACCGGCGTAGAGGATTTCGCGGGCGATGGAGCGCATCGCGCGCAGGTCGGCGTCGGCCGCGCGGGTGTGGGCGGTGCGGGTGTACTCCAGGGCCCGGGCGGCCTGGTGGATCTCCTTCCTGCTGAGGGGCGGGCTGGTGGCGGCGAGCGTGTCGAGGACTTCGAGGCCGCCTCGGATCACCGCTTCCGCGCGGGCGGCGTCCTGCTCGTCGTCGAACACCGGGTAGATGCGTTCGACGGTGGTGCTGGCCTTGTGGCGTCCGGCGGCGGGCCGGGTGCTCCTCTCGGGTGCGGGGTGGGTGGACTGGTCGATGCCGGCAGTGAAGCGGGCGCGGATCTTGGGCTGGGTGAGGTCGGAGGCGAGTTTGCTTCCGGAGAACCAGATCGGCCCGCTGTCGTCGCCGGTGGGGAGGGCGAACGTGTAGCCGGTCACGTCGCCGGACGGCGCGCGGCGCACGCCGAGGAGGACGCCCTGCGCGGTGAGCCGGGTGGTGAACTCCTCCTCGTCCGCGGCCCCGGCGAGCGCCTGACGGACGGCGGTGCGCAGGCGGTCGCGGTCGGTGCCTTCCCGGCCGAGGCGCTGGGCCTTGCGCAGTTCGGCGCCCTTGGCGCGCTTGGGGATGGCGTCCCGGTAGGCGCGGGTGCGGGTGTCGGAGAGGTCCTTGAGCCTGTACTGGCGCTCGATCCTGGTGAGTTCGGCCTCGACCTTGTACTGGTCCTCCCAGATGTCGGCCTGGGTGAGGTCGGCGCGGATCATCGTGGCCAGGATGTGGATGTGGTCGTCGGCGTGCCGCACGGCGATCCAGCGGCAGCCGTCCTCGTCGCCGTCCGGGGCGATGCCGGCGGCGGCCACGACCCGGCGGGCGATGTCGCCCCACTCCTCGTCGGTCAGGATCCGGTCGGTGGGAGCCGCGCGGACCGGGCGGTGGTAGACGTGCTTCGCGAACTTCCTCTTCGCGCGGTAGCGGACGACGTGGAGGTCGAGGGCGTCCCGCAGTTGCCCGAGGGTCGCCGCCGGGTCGCGTCCCGGGTCCGGTGCGAAGCCGTCCCAGGACGCGACGATGTGCGGGTCGGTGTGCTCGTGCTCCTCGCCCGGCCCGAACAGGTAGATCAGCGCGCCCAGTGTGTTGCCGCCGCGGACCGGCTTGCTGATCAACTGCGGACGGCCTTCGCCAGGCGCGCGCCGGCATGATCGATGTCCGCCACCGCTTCGCGGACCGCGTTGGCCAGCACGGTCCCGGCGATGAGTGCGTCGCGGACGGGACCAGGCTCCTGGGCGACGCCCATGTTGCTCAGGCGCGCGATCTGGTTGATGTTCCGGCCGATGCCCGCGAGCTGCGGACGGACCGCGACCAGCTCCTCGATCGCCGCGTCCAGTTGCTCGTCGCGGGACTCGGCGACGCCACCGTCATCTGCCAGGGCCTTGCGGGCGATGTAGGCGGAGACCGAGATGCCGCGCTCGCCTGCGCGCCGGCGGAGCCCCGCGGCTTCGTCGGGGTTGAAGCGGACAGTGATCTTGTCGTTCTTCAGGTTCGCGGCGTCGCGGGTACGACGCTTGGGCTTTCGGCGCTTCGCGGCGATCTCGGCGGCGCGCAGAGGTCGCGGAGCAACAGCGGTCTGCGCGCTGGTGGCGGCGGGCGAGGCTGCGGTGGCGGGCTTCTCCTCCTCCAGTGCCGCGTCCTCGCGGTGCTGGGCCGGTGATGCCGCGTGCGCCCGCGCGCGCGGCATCACCGGCGGGTCCTCGCCCTCGCGGGCGAGGGGGTTCGGCCGGGCGCGTATACACAACAGAAGCAGCCGACGACCT